>JANNTF010000256.1:0-9164 GCA_031403455.1 Alphaproteobacteria bacterium
TGAACTTTCCCATCCGACCCCGCCTTCTCTTTCGGAGCCGTCCTCAGAATCCATCGCCCAAGCCAATGCAATACAAAATGAAAAACCATATGCGATTCCCCTGCCTTGTGGGGGAGGGTTGGGGTGGGGGGAACTCGGCCACCATGTTTGACACGCGCATCGCCGCCCTCGCACTCTTCGCCGGGGTTCCCAAGGAGGGGTTGGTGTCAGACAGCATGCCGGCGATCGATCCGACGCGGCTCGATCTTGCGCGGGAGTTCCGCCGCAATCCGTTCGCCAAGCACAGTCCGGATCTCTACGCGGTGCTCGAGCTGCTGCGCGGCCCGCGTTTCAACGCCGGCTATCTCTGCATCTGCCTGGAGCCGCATCGCTCCTTTGCGCTCGCGATCCGGCAGCCCGACGGCAAGCCGCCGGTCGTGCTGAGCAACGAGATCCATGGCAGCCGCGAGGACGTGGAATGGGCGGCGTTCAAGCGCCGCTGGGAAGCGGCGACCGGCCGCGCACTCGAGATCGATTGAGGGCGACGATGACCGCTGCCGCGATGCCGCTGACGATGGCCTATTGCGATCCCTGGTCGGTCGCGCCGGGCGACACGATGGGTTTCAAGATTGCGACGCGCGAGGGCGCGCGGCGCTACCGCGCGCAGCTCGTGCGCGTGATCAGCTCCGATACCGGGCCGGCGGGCGCCGGGCTGAAGACCGAGGACATCGCGGCGCCGTTCAACGGCGCGCATGACGGGGTGCCCCGGCCGATCCCGGCCGGCTCCTTCTGCCTCGTCGATCATCCCGAGGCGATCGCGGGACTCACGCGCTTCACCGTGCAGGCGCTGATCCAGCCGACATTGCCGGGCCGCAAGCCGCAGGCGATCGTCTCGAGCTGGATCGAAGGCGCGCGCGCCCCCGCTTTCACCCTGTTCGTGGACGAGGCGGGATCGCTCGCGTTCCAGCTCGGCGATGGGCGTCCCACCGGGTGCGTGGCGACCGGCGAGAAGATGGCGGCAGGCATGTGGCACCACGTGGCCGCGAGCGTGGATCTCACGCAAGGCCGGGTCTTCCTGCGCCAGACGCCGCTGGCAACCAGCGGCTTCGATCGCGCCGTTGCGTCGGAGGCCGAGGGCTTCGCGAGTTCGCCGCCGCTCACCGCCGCCGCCTTGCGCATCGGTGCGATCGGCCGCGCGGGTCCGGCGCCCGGCCGCTTCGCGACCTGGCTCTTCAACGGCAAGATCGAGGCGCCGAGCCTGGCCGATCGCGCCTTGACGCCCGAGGAGATCCGCACCGCCGCCGCCGCCGCGATCACCACGCCGCCGGCGCATTGCCTGCTCGCCGCCTGGGATTTCGCGGCCGATATCGCGGGCGCGCGGATCACCGATCGCGGCCCGCGTCGGCTCGACGGCGTCACCGTCAATGCGCCCAAGCGCGCGGTGACGGGTGCAAGCTGGGACGGCAGCGCGCATGATTGGCGCCACGCGGTGGCGCACTACGCGGCGATCCATTTCCACGAGGACGATCTCTACGATGCGTGCTGGCCGGACGAGTTCCGCTGGACCGTGCCGTCGGGGCTGCGCAGCGGCATCTACGCGCTGCGCCTCGATGCCGAAGGCGGGCCGCCTTTCTGGGTCACGTTCTTCGTGCGCCCGCCGCGCGGCACGGCGACCGCCCGCGCCGCCTTCCTCGCCTCGACGGCGACCTACAGCGTCTATGCGAATTACCGCGCGCGCATGATGCCGAGCATGGTCGATCTCGCCTATGGCACGCTGGCCTTCGTCGATCCGACGGACATGCTCGTGATGGAGCATCCCGAGCTCGGAGCCTCGACCTACGACAAGCATCCCGACGGCTCGGGCGTGTGCCATGCCTCGCGGCTGCGGCCGCTGGTCAATGTGCGGCCGACGGGACGGTTGTGGAATCTGCAGATCGATTTCTGCCTGCTCGACTGGCTGGAGGCGCAGGGCATCGCCTACGACGTGATCACCGACGACGATCTCCATGTCGAGGGTCTGTCGCTGCTCGAGAACTACGCCGTCGTCATGAGCGGTTGCCATCCCGAGTATTGGTCGGCGCAGATGCTCGACGGGCTCGAGGCGTATCTGCAGCGCGGCGGGCGCTTCATGTATCTCGGCGGCAACGGCTTCTACTGGCGGATCTCCTATCCCGAGGCGCATCCCGGGATGATCGAGGTTCGACGTGCGGAAGGCGGCACGCGCGCCTGGGCCGAAGTCGTCGGCGAGGCCTATCATTCCTCGACCGGCGAGCGCGGCGGGCTATGGCGCCATAACGGCCGGCCGCCGAACCGGCTGCTCGGCATCGGCTTCGTCGCGCAGGGCTTCGACTACTCGTCCTATTATCTGCGCACGCCGGACGCCGCCGATCCGCGCGTCGCGTGGATGTTCGACGGCGTGACCGGCGAGAAGCTCGGCGATTTCGGCTGCGCGCTCGGCGGCGCGGCCGGGCTGGAGATCGATGCGGTCAGCAAGGCGCTCGGCACGCCGGCGCATACGCTGATCGTCGCCTCGTCGGTCGAGCATTCCAAGGTCATGAATTTCGTCGTCGAGGAGATCAATGCCGGCTTCTCCGGCGCCTATGGCGGCGCGTGGCCGGCGGTGCGCGCGGACATCGTCTTCTTCGAAACGCCGCGCGGCGGGGCGGTGTTCTCGACCGGGTCGATCGCCTATCTCGGCAGCCTCGCCCATGACGGCTACGCCAACAACATTTCGCAACTGACCGGCAATGTCGTGCGGCGGTTCATCGATCCCACGCCCTTCGAGATACCGCGCTGAGAGGCTGCCTTACGCGCTGATGCCGAGCGGCGCGATGGTGGGGATCGTCGCGACGTGGTGACAGGCCACGGTGTGGTTGGATGCCAGCGTGACCGTCGGTGGCTCGTCGCGCTTGCAGATCTCGGTCGCGTGCGGACAGCGGGTGTGGAAGCGGCATCCCTCCGGCGGCGACAAAGCGCTCGGCACGTCGCCGGTGAGGCGCACGCGCGGTCGGCGCAGCTTCGGGTTGGGCACTGGGATCGAGGACAGCAGCGCCTGCGTGTAGGGATGGCGCGGGGCCGCGTAGAGATCGTGCTTGTCGGCCTGCTCGACGATCTTGCCGAGATACATCACCGCGACACGGTCGGAGATGTGTTTCACCACGCCGAGATCGTGGGCGATGAACAGATAGCTGAGCTTGAACTCCTCCTGGAGATCCTGCAGCAGATTGACGACTTGCGCCTGAACGGAAACATCGAGCGCCGAGACCGCTTCGTCGCAGACGATGAAGCGCGGCTGCGGCGCGAGCGCGCGTGCGATGCCGATGCGTTGGCGCTGACCGCCGGAGAATTCGTGCGGGTAGCGCACGATGTGGTTGGGCGACAGGCCGACCGTTTCGAGCAGCTTGCGCGCGCGCCTGGTCATCGCCGGGCCAGGCTTCTCGCCTTGCACGTAGAGTGGCTCGAGGATGATCTCCTCGACCGTCATGCGCGGATTGAGCGAGGAGTAGGGATCCTGGAAGACGATCTGCATGCCCTTGCGCATCTCGCGCAATTCCGCCGGCGTCATGGTCAGGACGTTGCGGCCTTCGATCTCGACGGCGCCCGATGTCGGCTCCATCAGGCGCAGGACGAGACGACCGGTCGTCGATTTGCCGCAGCCGCTCTCGCCGACCAGACCGAGAGTCTCGCCGCGGCCGATATGGAAACTGACATCGTCGACGGCGCGCACGCGCCCGACCTCGCGATGGACAAGGAAACCGGCGGTGACCGGGAAGTGCTTGGTGAGATGCTCGACCTTGAGCAGGGGCGTCGCAGCCGCGGTCACGCGCGCACCTGCTCGTCGACGCGGATGCAGGCGGCCTGATGACCGGCGCCGACGTCGCGCATCGCCGGTCGTCCGGTTTCGCACGCATCGATGCGTCGGCTGCAGCGCGGCGCGAAGCGACATCCCCTGGGCAGCTCGTAGAGGCTCGGCAAGGTGCCCGGTATCGTGCGCAGGCGTGGCTCTTCGCTGATCATGTCCGGCGTGCTGGAGAGCAGGCCGATCGTGTAGGGATGCGTCGGCGCGTCGAAGATCTGCCCGACCGGTCCCTGCTCGGCGATGCGCCCGGCATACATGACCGCCACGCGATCGGCGAACTCGGCGATCACGCCCAGGTTGTGGGTGATGATCACGATCGCCATGTGGAATTCCTGCTGCAGATCGCGCAGCAGATCGAGGATCTGGGCCTGGATGGTGACGTCGAGCGCGGTGGTCGGCTCGTCCGCGAGCAGCAGCTTCGGCGAGCACGACAGCGCCATCGCGATCATCACACGTTGGCGCATGCCGCCCGAGAGCTGATGCGGGTAGTCATCGACGCGCCGCGCCGGGCTGGGGATGCCGACTTTCTCCAGCATCTCGATCGCGCGCGCGCGCGCGGCTTGCGCGCCGATGCGTTCATGGACGCGGATCGTCTCGGAGATCTGATCGCCGATCGTGAAGACCGGATTCAGCGACGTCATCGGCTCCTGGAAGATCATGCCGATCGCGGCGCCGCGCATCTGGCGCAACGCGCCGGGCGAGAGCTTGAGCAGGTCGCGGCCTTCGAACAGGATCTCGCCGCCGGCGACGCGGCCCGGCGGCTGCGGCAGCAGGCCCATGATCGACAAGGCGGTGACGCTCTTGCCGGAGCCGCTCTCGCCGACGATGCCCAGCACCTCGCCGGGCACGACGTCGAAGCTGACATCGTCGACGGCGGTGACCTCGCCCTGCATCGTGCCGAAGACCGTGCGCAGATTGCGCACGCTGAGAAGCGGCTCGATCATCAACCCTGCTCGATCTTGAGACGCGGATCGAGCACGTCGCGCAATCCGTCGCCCATCAGATTGAGGCCCAGCACCGTAATGGCGATCGTGCAGCCCGGCACGACGGTCAGCCAGGTCGCCTCGCGGATGTAGGTGCGCCCTTCGTTGATCATCGTGCCCCAGCTCGGCAGGCTTGGCGGCGCGCCGAGCCCGAGGAAACTCAGGACCGCTTCCGACAGCACGGCATAGGCGAAGATGAAGCTGAGCTGCACGATCAGCGGCGCCATGCAGTTCGGCATCACGTGCTTGCTGATGATGCGCCAATGCCCGGCGCCGGCGGCGCGCGCGGCCTGGACGAATTCCATCTCGCGCACGACGAGGACCGAAGCGCGCACGATGCGCGCGGTGCGCGGGACATAGACGACCGACAGCGCAATCACCGCCGTCCAGGCCGAGGGCCCGAGCGCGGCGGCGATGCCGATCGCCAGCAGGATCGCGGGGAACGCCATCAGCGCATCGGCGAGCCGCATCAGCGGCCCGTCGAGCTTGCGGAAATATCCGGCGACCGCGCCGAGCAGCACCCCGAACACGGCATTCATGACGACGACGCCGAAGCCGATCGCCAGGCTCAGCTGCGCCCCGAACACGACGCGGCTCAGGATGTTGCGGCCGAGATTGTCGGTGCCGAGGAGGAGCACCCAATCCCAATCGGGCGCACGGAAGCGTATGCGGATCGCGGTGCGGTTGGGATCGTTGGGCGCGATCCAGGGTGCGAAGACGGCGAGGAACAGCACGAAGGCGAACAGCACCAAGCCGATCATGAAGGATTTGTGCCGGATCAGACGCCGGAACGTGCTGCTGCGCCAGAACGGCGTGCGCCGTGGCCGCTCCAGCGCGAGCTCGCCGTCGGCGACGCTACTTGCTGACATCGTACCGCACCCGTGGATCGAAATAGGCATAGGCCAGATCGACGACGATGTTGAGCAGCATCAGCGATGCCGCGACGAAGAGCAGCCCGCCCTGGATCATCGGATAATCGCGCCGCAAAATCGCATTGCCGAGCAGCGAGCCGATGCCGGGAACGGAGAATACGGACTCGATCACGACCGAGCCGGAGATCAGCACCGAGAGGATGATGCCGATCACCGTGACGACCGGGATCATCACATTGGCCATCGCATGCTTGGCGACGACGCGCCATTCCGGCAGGCCCTTGGCGCGCGCCGTGCGGATGTAATCCTGGCGCAGCGTCTCGAGCATCGTCGAGCGCGTGATGCGCGCGAGCAGGCCGATCTGGAGGAGGGCCAGGGCGGTGGCCGGCATCGTGGTGGTTCGAAACCAGCCCACGACGCTCTGGCTGATGGGGATGTAGCCGCTCGTCGGCAGCCACCCGAGATGAACGGAGAACAGGACGATCATGACCAGCCCGAGCCAGAAATTCGGCAGCGAGACGCCGATCAGCGCGAAGGTCGTGACGAACTGGTCGACCCAGGTGTTGTGACGCAGCGCCGCGACCACGCCGGCGAGAATGCCAAAGAAGATCGTCAGGATCAGCGAGTAGATCGAGATCGAGACGGTGACGGGCGTGCGCTCGATCACCGCTTCGAGCACTGGCTTGCCCAGCAGCAGCGAGCGGCCGAGATCGCCGTGGAACAGGTTCCAGTAGAAGATGCCGAGCTGGACGTGGAACGGCTTGTCCAACCCGAGATTCTGCCGGATGGCGTTGAGTTCGGCCGGCGAGGCGTTCGGCCCACCGATCACGATCGCCGGATCACCCGGCACCAACTGCATGATGCCGAAAGAAATCAGACTGACGATCAGCAGGATCGGGATGGCCTGAACAAGCCGGCGGATGATGTAGCGACCCATCGGGGAGCAAGCGCGCGCGAGCTATGGCGCCGGCGCGAAAAATCGCGCCGGCGCCATCGCGGCCTTCAGCCTTTGATCCAGACGTTGGAAATGCGCGGAATGCGATAGGGCCGGAAGCCCTCCACATTGGCGCGGGCGGCTTGGATCTTGGTCAGAGACCCGAACGGCAGGGCCATGACCTGGTCCAGCATCCGCGCCTGGGCGCGCGCGAACGCGGCCTTGCGCTTGTCCAGGGTATCGCCGTTCGCGACGTCGTTGAACGCGGCAACGAACTCGGCGTCGGCCACGTTGTCCTTCGGCTTGTAGGTGTTGAACGGCGGTGCGTGGAATCTGATCGCCGCGATGCCGCCGAGCGAGGAGTTGGTGCCGTAGCCGGTGAAGAAGAAGTTCCAGCCATCCGTCTTGTTCTGCTGCTGCGCCACCGATGCGGGCCAGTCGAGGATGCTGAGTTCGACATTCATACCGACGGCCTTGAGCTGCTCGGCCATCACCACCGCGGCATTGTACATGTTGGTGTAGTCGCGGTTGGTGAGCAGGATCAGCTTCTCGTTCTTGTAGCCGGCCTGCTGCAGCAATTGCTTGGCCTTGGCCGCGTTCTTCTGGTTGTAGGTCTCCTTGCCGGCATCGGTCTGATAGGCCTGCCCTGGGTATTGGAAACCGATGTTCAGGTTGTAGGCGCCGTCGGTCGCGGCCTCCATGACCTCTTCCATGTCGAGCGCAGCCTGGATGGCGCGGCGCACGAGCAGGTTGTCCGTGGGCGGCAGCGAGAAGTTCGGGATGGCGATCTGCACCCAGAAATTCTTCAGCGGCTTCAGCACGACATTCGTGTTGCCCTTGAGCCGTTCCTGCGACTTGGCGGGGACGTCCTCGACCGCATGGAACTCGCCGGTCTCCAATCCCGCGACGCGCGCCCCGGCCTCGGTGATGAAGCGGAAGTTCACGTTGTCGACGCAAGCGACCTTGTAGCCGCCGAAGCCGTCGATGTCCTTGTACCGCGTGTCCGATTGATAGCCGTCGAAGCGCTTCATCTTCACGTGGCTGTCGGCGACGAACTCCACGAGCTGGAACGGCCCGGTGCCGATCGTCGGCATCTGCATCGCCGGCGCGTTGGTGATCTCGGACGGGACGATGACGACCGGGATGCTGAACGAACTGAAATTCTCGAGGAAGGTCGGCTGGGCCTGTTTGAGGCGCACCACAAACGTCGCCGGATCGGGCGCCTCGTATTTGTCGACGATCGCGTAGATGCCGCGATCGATGCCCAGCTTCATGTAGCGCTCATAGGACGCCATCACGTCGGCGGAGGTCATCGTCTTGCCGTTGTGGAACTTGATGCCCTGGCGAAGCTTGAAAGTGTAGGTCAGCTTGTCCGGGCTCTCGATGACTTCCGCAGCGAGTTCCGGGATCGGCGCCATGTTCTCGTCGCGCGTCATCAGCGACTCGAACATGTTCATCGCGACGTTGCGCGTCGAGATCGTCGACGACGTGTGCTGATCGAGGCTGTTGGCCTTCGCCTCCTGCGCGAAGACGAAATCGCCGCCCTTGCGGCCGCATTGAAACGCTTGCGCGGACGCCAGATCGGCGGCCAGCAGTGACGCGCCGGCGAGCAACGCACCATGCGTGCTCCGTCGGATGAGTCGGTTCATCGGATCGTCTCCCTTTTTTTCGCAACGACGCTGCCGGCGAGCCCGGGCGTGCATTGCCTGTGACGTGAGACGGTAGCCTTCGAGCCGTGGCGGTTACAAGCCGAGTCCGGGTTCGCATGGCGAAATCTTGCCGCACCGATGCGCCGCATCGCTCCGCCGCCGCGATCGACGCCGCCGGTTGTGGCCGCAAGGGCAAGAAGAAGCTCGACGATCGCGCCGCGGCTGCGGCACTCTCGCGCCCTGCTGTCCTGTCCCCGGGGGAAACCATGACGCCGACCAAGCCGAGCCGTCTGAGTGCGACGATCGACCTCGCCAAGAACGGCAAGCACATGGGGTTCGTGAAGGTGCCCCACTCGGTGCATCGGTCAGCCTATGGCTGGCTGCCGATCCCCATCGTATCGATCAAGAACGGCGACGGCCCGAAGATCCTGCTCAATGCCGGCAATCACGGTGACGAGTGGGAGGGCCAGCTCGCGCTCGGCAAACTCATTCGCACGCTGCAGCCAAAGGACATTCGCGGCCAGCTCATCATCCTGCCATCGTCGAACTTCCCAGCCGCGATGGCATGAACGCCGACCGCATGTGCCTGTGCGGGATGCTGGCGGCCGAGTTCGGTACCCTGCCCGAGCCGATGCGCGTGGAGATGCGCCACTTTTTCGACGAGAACGAGCGCTGGCTCGTGGGCGTCCTGCAGAAGGGCAAGCGCGAGAAGAGGCTCACGTTCCCGGGTTCCGCCGTCGGGATGGCTCAGTCCCTCGTCGGGTCGCTGGAGGGCGCGATGATGATCGCGCGCTCGTATTCCGATCCGGCGCGATTCAAGATGGTGAGCGAGCGCCTTCTCGCCGAGCTCGGCGCCTGACACCCGGACGTACGCAATCCTCCCCATTG
>JANNTF010000257.1:0-2661 GCA_031403455.1 Alphaproteobacteria bacterium
CCCCTTCGACCGCCATGGCGATGCCCTGCGCCTGAGCGCAAAATCCTGAAAATCCGAGTGGCAGCACCGAAATCGCTCCGGGCATGACCACCGGCCAGCTTCAGGACCGCCCGCTCGCGGGCATCGGCTTCATGAGCGCGGCCTTCGTCACCGTCGCCATCGGCGATGCCCTGGCGAAGCTCCTGATCACCGATCTGCCGATCGCGCAATTCGTGTTCCTGCGCAGCGCCGCGGTGCTACTCTTGCTGACGCCGTTCTTCGTCCATGGCGGCGGCCTGCTTGTCTTCCGGACGCAACGTCTGACGCTCCACATCGCGCGCTGCTCCCTCAACGCCGTGTCGCTGTGCTTCTTCTTCGTCGCGCTACGTCAGCTCGAACTCGCGACGATCTTCGCCATCGGCTTCGTCGGACCGCTGTTCATGACGGCATTGTCCGTGCCGCTGCTCGGCGAGAAGGTCGGTCTGCATCGCTGGTCGGCGATCGCGATCGGCTTGCTCGGCGCCCTGGTCATCATCCGGCCGAACGCCGAGGGCATCCAGATCATGGCGCTGGTGTCGATGTTTGCGACCTTCCTGTGGGCGACGAGCATGGTGATCGTACGCAAGTTGAGTGCGACCGAGTCCGACGCCACCCTGCTCGCGTATATCAATACCTCCCTGCTCCTGGTCGGCGCAGTCAGCGCGCCCTTCGTCTGGCAGAGCGTGACGTGGCGCGAGATCGTGCTGATCGCCGCGCTGGCGGTGACGCAAGTCATCGGGCAATGGCTGATGCTGCGCGCCTTCCGCGCCGCGCCGGTCGGCGTCATCGCGCCGTTCCAGTACTCGGGCATCATCTGGGCGACGATGATCGGCTGGTGGGTCTGGGGCGATCTTCCCGCGACCCATGTGTGGATCGGCGCGGCGATCCTGGTGGCGAGCGGACTCTACGTGATGTGGCGCGAGCGGCTACGCGCGCGCGAGAATGCCGCGACCGCTCAGACCCCGAGATAGGCCGCGCGCACCCGGTCGTCGGCGAGGAGCGCCGCGGCCGATGCGCTCAGCGTGACAATGCCGGTCTCCAGCACATGGCCTTCATCGGCGAGGCCGAGCGCCAGCGCGGCGTTCTGCTCGACGATCAGGATCGTCATCCCCTGCTTGCGAAAGTCGCGAATATAGCCGGCCATGTCGGCGACGATCTTCGGCGCCAGGCCCATCGATGGTTCGTCGAGCAGCAGCAGGCGCGGCTTGGCGACCAGCGCACGCGCGAAGGCGAGCATCTGCTGCTCGCCGCCCGACAACGTGCCGGCGAATTGCTTGCGCCTCTCCGCCAGCCGCGGGAACAACTCGTACATCCTCGCGATGTCTCCCATGACAGCGGCGGCGTCATCGCGGGAATACCCGCCCATCATCAGGCATTCATGGACGCTGAGATTGCGGAACACCTTGCGCCCTTCCGGCACCTGCGCGATGCCGCGGCGCACGATCTGCTCCGGCGGCAGAGAGTGGATGCGCTCGCCCGCGAACTCGATATGCCCGCTGCGCGGCCGTACCAGACCGGAGATCGTGTTGAGGATCGTCGACTTGCCAGCGCCATTGGCGCCGATCAGCGCGATGATCGCGCCGTCGGGCACCGCGAACGACACGCCGCGCAATGCGATGATCGGGCCGTAGGCGACGTGCAGATCGTGGATCGCCAGCATCACGCGCTCGCCCGGCCGAGATAGGCTTCGAGCACGGCAGGGGTGGATTGCACGGTCGCCGGGGTGCCCTCGGCGATCACCTGGCCGTGATGCAACACGGTGATCCGCTGGCAGAGCCCCATGACCATCTTCATGTTGTGTTCGACGAGAAAGACCGTGATGCCGCGCGCGACGATGCGCTCCACCTGCCCCATCAGGGCGCGGGTCTCCGACGGGTTCATGCCCGCCGCCGGTTCATCGAGCAGCAGCAGGCGCGGCCCCGCGGCGAGCGCGCGCGCGATCTCGAGCAGACGCTGATGCCCATAGGCGATCGTGCGGGCCCGCTCATTCTCGACAGTGCTCAAACCCACGAAGGCGAGCCATTCCCGCGCCAGTTCGCGCAGGCGTCGCTCCTCCGCGCGCTGCCATGGCGGCCGCAGCAGGGCCGCACCGATATCGGCCCGGCCGGTGCGATGTGCGCCGACCATCACGTTCTCCAGCACCGTCATGTCGTAGAAGAGCTGGATCTCCTGGAACGTGCGCGCGAGGCCCAGATGCTGGCGGCGATCGGGCGGCAGAGTCTGGATCGGCTTGCCGTCGAACCGGATCGTGCCGGCATCGGCCGGCAGCATGCCGCTGACGACGTTGAAGAAGGTCGACTTGCCGGAGCCGTTCGGACCGATCAGGCCGCGGATTTCGCCGGCGCGAACGTCGAGCGTGACGTCGCCGAGCGCGGCGAGGCCTCCGAATCTCTTGGCGATGCCTTGCACCTGCAGCAGCGTCATGATGCCCCGCGTGGCGATACCGGCCCGGCGAGCCGTCTCGCGATCCGCCGCCCGAGATCGGCGAGCCCGCCGGGCAGGAACATCATGAATCCGACGATCAACCCGCCATAGACGACGAGCCGATAATCCGCGAGCCCGCGCAGATATTCGGGCAGCAGGATCACGACGAGCGCGCCGACGATGCCGCCGGCGAGCGATCCCAGGCCGCCGATCACCACC
>JANNTF010000258.1:0-4907 GCA_031403455.1 Alphaproteobacteria bacterium
AGCGCGTGGAGATCGCCGTCGACGCCCAGCCTGGACGCAGCTTCAGCGGCGAGGTCTATGCGCTCGATCCCGCGATCGACGTTGCCGGCCGCGCCCTGGTGATCCGTGCCCGTGTCGCCAATACCGACGATGCGCTGCGTCCCGGCCTGTTCGCGCGCGTGACGCTGACGCTCGCGCAGCGCCCGCAAGCGATGTTCGTGCCGGAACAGGCGATCATTCCGCAAGGCGATCGGCACACGCTGTTCAAGCTGGTCGACAACGGCGAAGGCAAACCCAAGACGGTCAAGCTGGTGAGCGTCAAGCTCGGTGAGCGGAGGGCCGGTGAAGTGGAGATCATCGAAGGCCTCGCGCGCGACGACAGCGTGGTGACGGCCGGCGTGCTCAAGATCCGCGACGGCATGGCGGTCCAGGTCATGCCCGCGGGTGGTCCGCCCGCCGGCGCGCCCGGCGGCGGTCCGCCAGGCCAACAACGCCCGCCGCAAGCCGCCGCGCCCAATGGCCGCGCCGGCTGACACGGAGGAAACGCCATGAACCTCTCGGAAATCTCGATTCGCCGGCCGGTCTTCGCGACGGTCCTGAGCCTGACACTGCTGCTGATCGGCATGATGGCCTATTCGCGTTTGACCGTGCGCGAATACCCGAAGATCGACGAGCCCGTGGTGACGGTCGATACGACCTATCGCGGCGCCTCGGCCGAGATCATCGAGAGCCAGATCACGCAGCCGCTCGAGGATTCGCTCGCGGGGATCGAAGGCATCGACGTGATGACGTCGATCAGCCGGCCGGAGCGCAGCCAGATCACCGTGCGGTTTCGCGTGTCGCGCGACGTCGACGTCGCCGCCTCGGATGTGCGCGATCGCGTCAGCCGCGTGCGCTCGCGCCTGCCCGACGAGATCGACGAGCCCGTGATCGCCAAGGTCGAGGCCGATGCGCAGCCGATCATCTATCTCGCCTTTTCCTCCGACCGGCATTCCGCGCTCGACGTCACCGACTACGCCGACCGCTTCGTCAAGGACCGGCTGCAGAACCTGCCCGGCGTGGCCGATGTGCGGATCTTCGGCGAGCGGCGTTTCGCGATGCGCATCTGGCTCGACGCGCTGCGCCTCGCCGCCTATGGGCTCACGCCGCAGGATGTCGAGAGCGCGCTGCGGCGCCAGAATGTCGAGGTGCCCGCCGGGCGCATCGAGAGCCGGCAGCGCGAGTTCACCGTGCTGTCGGAAACCGATCTGCGCACGCCCGAGGAATTCAGCAACCTGATCATCCGCGACGCCGGCGGCTATCTCGTGCGCCTGGGCGATGTCGGACGCGTCACGCTCGATGCGCGCGACGATCGCGTCATCGCGCGCTTCATGGGCAATTCGGCGGTCGCGCTCGGCGTGGTCAAGCAATCCACCGCCAACCCCCTGGATGTCTCGCGCGCCGTGACCGCCGAGCTGCCGCGCATCCTCACCGGCTTGCCCGAGGGCATGACGGTCCAGAACGGCTACGATTCGTCGATCTTCATCGCACGCTCGATCGACAACGTGTTCCGCACTATCGCCGAGGCGATCGTGCTCGTGATCCTGGTGATCTTCGTGTTCCTGCGCTCGCTGCGCGCGACGTTGATTCCGTTGGTCACCATCCCCGTCAGCCTGAGCGGCGTCTTCAGCGTGATGCTGCTGTTCGGCTTCTCCATCAACACGCTGACCCTGCTCGCCCTCGTGCTCGCCGTCGGCCTCGTCGTCGACGACGCCATCGTGATGCTCGAGAACATCGCGCGCTATGTCGAGCAGGGCGAGAACAGCTTCACGGCCGCGATCAAGGGCGCCAAGGAGATCACCTTCGCGATCATCGCGATGACCATCACCCTCGCCGCCGTCTATGCCCCGATCGCCTTTCAGACCGGCCGCACCGGGCGGCTGTTCATCGAGTTCGCCCTCACCCTCGCCGGCGCGGTGATCGTCTCGGGCTTCGTCGCGCTGACCCTGTCCCCGATGATGTGCTCGATCCTGCTCAAGCATCAGCCGCAGCACAACATCGCGTACCGTGCCGGCGAGCGGATGCTCGAAGGCATGAACAACCTCTATCGCCGGACACTGACAGGTGCCCTGCGCACCCGCGCGGCGGTGGTCGTCGCCTACCTGATCCTCGCGGGCTTCATCGTCGTGCTGGTCATGGGCATCCCCAGAGAATTGTCGCCGACGGAGGATCGCGGCTCGATCATCGGCATCGGCATCGCGCCGGAAGGATCGACCAAGGATTTCACCGACACCTATGCGCGGCGCATGGAGGCCGTGTACCGCACGGTGCCGCAGATGGACGCGTTCTTCATGGTCGTCGGCTTCCCGACGGTGTCGAACGTGATCAGCTTCATCCGCCTCAAGGATTGGGAGCAGCGCAAAGGCCCGGGCGACAAGCAGCAGGCGATCGTCGGCAGCATGGCGCCGCGCATGTTCGGCGGCATTCCCGGTATCCTCGCCTTCCCGGTCAACCCGCCGTCTCTCGGCGCCAGCCCGATCGACAAGCCGGTCAACTTCGTGCTGCAGACCTCGGCGCCCTATGCCGAGCTGCAGCGTGCCGTCGATCAGCTGCTCGCCGCCGCGCGGCAGAACCCGCGCCTCCTCAATCTCGACACCGATCTCAAGCTCAACAAGCCGGAGCTCAAGGTCTCGGTCGACCGCGAGAAGGCCGCCAATCTCGGCATCGAGATCGAGACCATCGGCCGCACGCTCGAGACCATGCTCGGCGGTCGCCAGGTCACGCGCTTCAAGCAGAACGGCAAGCAATACGACGTGGTCGTGAAGCTCGCGGATACGGACCGCGCCCGGCCCGACGATCTCACACAGATCTTCGTGCGCGCGCGCGGCGGCGACATGGTGCCGCTCTCCAATCTCGTCGAGATCCGCGAGACCGTGGCGCCGAAGGAGCTCAACCACTTCAACAAGCTGCGCTCGGCCACCATCACCGCGACATTGGCGCCCGGCTATGTGCTCGGCGAAGCGCTCGCCTTCCTGCAGACCGAGGCCGAGAAACTGCCCGGCACGGTGATCACCGATCTCGCCGGCGAGAGCCGCGAGTTCCGCACCTCGACGGGCGGCTTCTACGTCACCCTCGCGCTCGCCTGCATCTTCATCTACCTCGTGCTCGCGGCGCAGTTCGAGAGCTTCATCGATCCGTTCATCATCATGCTCACCGTGCCGCTCTCGGCGGTCGGCGCGTTGCTCGCGCTCAAGCTCACCGGCGGCACACTGAACGTCTATAGCCAGATCGGGCTGGTGACCCTGGTCGGGCTGATCACCAAGCACGGCATCCTGATCGTGGAATTCGCCAATCAACTCCAGGAACGCGGCCGCGAGAAGCGCGACGCCGTGATCGAGGCTTCGGTGCAGCGTCTGCGACCGATCCTGATGACGACCGGCGCGATGGTGCTCGGCTCCCTGCCGCTCGCTCTCTCCACCGGCGCCGGCGCCGAGAGTCGCCAGGCGATCGGCTGGGTGATCGTCGGCGGCATGTTGCTGGGAACGCTGATGACGCTGTTCATCGTGCCGACCGCCTATTCGCTGCTGGCAAGGAGGCACAAGACCTTCGACCAGAAGCTCGAGGAACAGCGACGCGAAATGGAAGGCGCCGTGCAGCCGGCATCGGATTAGGCAGCCCGCACGCTCGCATGCGTGCGTGCGTGCGCGGACGATGCTCACCCATTTCGGCCCGGCGAACTGATGGCGAGGACGAGGGGGCAAGGACGAGGGGGCGAGGCCGGGGGATTCCCTTCGACCCGGCGCCAGGACGGTTGCAGCCACCGAGTTGCCGCCCTCGTGAATCAGGCGACCTTTATGTGATGCCGCAATGTTTGTTGTGAGGACGCGCCTCTCGAAGGGAACCGGCTGTGCACTCGAAATTCCGTCCAAGGGCCGGAATTCCATCGCCCCGCCCCCGCCTGCGCGAGAGGCGACATGCCTTCGGCACACAGCCCCGACACGAGCCGCGACGGAGTCATCCCTTTCGAGAGGCGCGCTCCAACCGCCCAGAGAATCGTTGCCACATAGGAGTCGCCTGATTCACGAGGGCGGCAACTCGGTGGCTGCAACCGTGATGGCGCCGGGTCGAAAGCGGATGGCTCTGGCGTGGCTCGTGTCGGGGCGCACGCAATCGCGCCGGGTCGAAAGCGGATGGCCCTGGCGGGGATCGGATAGTCGGGGCGCCTGTTCCGGCGGAGATGTCTGGCGCGGCTCATGTCGGGGCGCCCGCTCCCCCGGCAACGTCGACTTTGAGTACTAGCCCCTGCGGGCCGCGTGCCGGCGGTAGTAGTCGAGCACCTTCGGCACGTAGGCCACGGTCTCGGGATACGGCGGGATCTGGCGTCCGGCGCGGATCACCGCGTTCTCGCCGGCGTTGTATCCGGCCAGCGCGAGTTGCACATTGCCGTTGAACATCGCCAGCAAATCCTTCAGGTACCGCACTCCCCCGTGGATATTGTCCACCGGGTCGAACGCGTTCGCCACCCCGTAGCGGCGCGCCGTATCGGGCATCAGTTGCATGAGCCCCGTGGCGCCCTTGCGCGAAACCGCGGCGGGGTTGTAGCCCGACTCGGCCTGGATCACTGCATGCACCAGCGACCTGTCGACGCTGTACGTGCGGCTGGCCTCGTCGATGATCCCTGAATACTTGAGGATGTCCGCTTCCGAGGGCATGAATAACTGCGTTGCGCCCTGCTGGCGTGGCTTGTTGCCTTCGCTGCGGATGAACTTGTAGCGCTTGTCGAGGCTGGGCATGTTGGTGAAATGCTTCACGCCGTTCTCGTCGGTGAAGCCGTAGATGTCCGCCCTCGCCGCAGGCGCGACCAGCCCTCCCGAAGCCAGGAGGACGAAAGCAAGCAGCAGGCGGATCATCGGATGCATGCGGGGATTATACGGAAAAGGGTCGAAGAA
>JANNTF010000259.1:0-2373 GCA_031403455.1 Alphaproteobacteria bacterium
AGCCCTGTGCGCCAGTTCAATTTGGAAAACTGCAGCGTGAGGAAATCCAGGACGTTACGCGGTTCGTTGGAGAGCGGCGGCGGCGCGCTGAAGTTTTCGGTTTGTCCCAGCTCGCCATCGAGCGCAGCCATGATTTTCGGCACATCCAGCTTGAGCAAGGTGGCGTAGGTTCGGACAAAGCCGCGAATATAGACCGTTGCGGAAAAGATGTTGAAATTGCCCTCTTCCAGGGCGCGGACGTGGTCGGTTCGAATTTTTGTAATCTCGGCGACTTGATGCACGGTGAGGCTTTTGGCCTCCCGGGCGGCACGGAGTTGTTCGGCAACGGTGGACATGACCGCTCTTGATAGCGATTTCGCCCCGCCGTTGGCAATCACAGAAAAATGCCGCGCGGCTTCCGACCCTGAGGATTCCGAACGACTAGCTCCTAGAATTTGTATTTGAAGAACACCGACCCAAAGCGGTCCTGCTCGGTTTGTTTGACGAATTCTGGTGAGCGATACACGTAAGTGTAGCCGAGCTCCACCATGAGCTTGGCGCCATCGTGCACGAAGCTCTTGGGGACCATGAAGTTGAGGATCGGGATGCCCTCATGCATCGCGTCCTCTTTCTCCCACGGCGAGGCCTTCATTTCCTCGAAACCCGAGCGCACGACGACCGTCACGCTGTCGCCACCGAGACGGCGGGCGGAGCGGCAGCAATCCATCGCGGTATTGCCGCCGCCGAGCACGATGACGCGCTTGCCGATCTTGTCGATATGGCCGAAGGAAACGCTCGAAAGCCAATCGATGCCGATATGGATGTGCTTGGCCGCTTCCGCGCGGCCGGGAAGTTCGAGGTCGCGACCGCGCGGCGCGCCCGACCCGACGAACACGGCATCGAAGCCTTGGCCGAGCAGGGCCTTCAGACTGTCGATGCGCGTACCCGATCGCACTTCCGGCTCGAGATCGACGATGTAGCCGACTTCCTCGTCGATGACCGATTCGGGCAGGCGGAATTTCGGGATCTGCGTACGGATCATGCCGCCGAGCTTGGCGTCGGCCTCGAAGATCACGACGTGGTAGCCGAGTGGCAGCAGATCGCGCGCCACGGTCAGCGCGGCCGGACCAGCGCCGATCATGGCCACGCGCTTACCGTTCTTCACGGTCGCGGGCCTGGGCATCCGATCGGCGACATCGCCTTTATGATCGGCGGCGACGCGCTTCAGGCGACAGATGGCAACGGGCTCTTCCTCGACGCGACCCCGACGGCACGCCGGCTCGCAGGGGCGATCGCAGGTACGGCCGAGCACGCCTGGGAAGACGTTGCTCGTCCAATTGATCATGTATGCGTCGGCATACCGCCGCGCCGCGATCAGACGAATGTACTCCGGCACCGGCGTGTGGGACGGGCAGGCCCATTGGCAATCGACGACCTTGTGGAAGTAATCGGGATTCCGGATGTCTGTCGCCGGCATGCCTTGCGCCGTTGGCGATCTTTCACCCGGCAACGCTACGTCATCCATGCCGCGCACCCTCCGATGCTTTGCTACGTTCTTGGCGGGCCGCATTGGGTGGCGGGAAGCGGTGGACTGTCAAACAAAATGCGCCGCTGCGGGGTGAAAGCGGCTTGGTAGGTTCGTGCCGGTCGACTTACAAATCCCATGCGATGATTCGGGTCAAGATCTGTTGCATTGCCTCGCTCGACGAGGCGCACGCGGCGATCGCGCATGGCGCCGCGGCGCTGGGCCTCGTCAGCCGGATGCCGAGCGGGCCTGGTGTCATCGATGAGCACGTGATCGGCACGATCATCCGAGCGGCGCCGCCAGGCGTGGCGACGTTCCTGTTGACCAGCGAAATCGACTTGGCGGCGCTGATCGCCCAGGCGACTCGCCTGGCGCCGAGCGCGTTGCAACTCGTCGATGCGGTGTCCGGACCGGCGGTCTATCAGGCGCTGCGCCGCGCCCTGCCGGCGCTCAAGCTCGTCCAGGTGATCCATGTGCGCGATGACAGCGCGATCGAGGCGGCGCTGGCGGCGGCGGCGCATGTGGACGCCTTGCTGCTCGACAGCGGCAACCCGGGGGCTGGCGTGAAGGAACTCGGGGGCACCGGCCGGATCCACGACTGGCGGTTGAGCCGGCGAATCGTCGACACGGCCGGCGTGCCTGTCTTCCTCGCCGGTGGTCTGCATCCCGAGAATGTGGCCGAGGCGATCGCCACCGTGCGGCCTTTCGGTGTCGATGTCTGTTCGGGGCTGAGGCGTGATGGCGCGCTCGATCCTGCACGACTCTTACGTTTCATGGGCGCGATTGCGAGTTTGGCGTGACGCCATGCCGTCGTTGCCGGGCTGTGACAACACGATCAGCGATGTGACAAGCCGATTAAGGAGTGATCT
>JANNTF010000260.1:0-3223 GCA_031403455.1 Alphaproteobacteria bacterium
GCGCGGACGCGCCCGTTCGGTGGGGTCGATATGGGATCGACCTCTCTCCGCTTGGTCGTGTTGGTGGGCGCTAAGCGCGCGCCGATGCCGGTGTTCAACGAAAAGATCCTTTGCGGCCTCGGCCGTGGCCTCGAGAAGACCGGACAACTCAACCCCCAAGGCGTCGTCCTGGCGCTGGACAATCTGCAACGTTTTGCGCGCTTGGCCGACGCCATGTCGGTGGAGGACCTGACATTCGTCGCGACCGCGGCGGTGCGCGACGCGGCGAACGGGCGCGACTTCGTGAAGGCCGCGGAGAAGCGCATCGGGCGGCACATCCAGATTCTCTCCGGCGCCGACGAAGCCAGACTCGCAGCGCTGGGCGTGGTCGCCGGGATTCCAGATGCGCAGGGAGTCGCCGGCGATTTGGGGGGTGGCAGTCTCGAGCTGGTTTCGATCAGCGGCGCCAAGGTCGGCGCCCATGCGACGCTCCCGCTCGGTCCGCTGCGCCTGCGCGATATCGACAACCGACTGCGCGCCAAGCAGGTGATCGACGATCACCTCCAGCAACTCGATTGGCTCGGTCGCACCAAGGGCAAGAGGTTCTACGCCGTCGGTGGCGCGTGGCGCGCGCTGGCGCGCATGCACATGGCCCATGTGAACTATCCGCTGCACGTCATTCACCACTACACCCTGAAGCGCGACAAGGCGGAGGAGTTCTGTGAGCTGATCGCCGGGCTGAGTCGGGAATCGCTTGAGCGCGTCGGCGAGGTGTCGCGCAAGCGGGTCGACACGCTCTCGCTGGCTGCGTTGGTTCTGGCGCGCGTGTTGCGTCACGCGCGGCCCGTCGAACTTGTGTTCACGGCAACGGGGCTGCGCGAAGGCTGCGTTTTCGCCAAGTTGACGCCGGCCGAACGTCGACGCGATCCGTTGATCGCCGCATGCAGCGACATCGCGCGTACGAGCGCACGTTTCGCGATCGATGGGCAGGGATTGATGGCGTGGATCGCGCCCTTGTTTCGTGGATCCGCGGCGAGCGAAGCGCGGCTGCGTCTCGCCGCCTGCGACCTGTCGGACATCGCCTGGCGCGAGCATCCGGACTACCGCGCCGAGATCGCCTTCCTCCGCACGTTGCGAATGCCGATCACCGGAATCGATCACGCGGGCCGCGCGTTCATCGCGCTCGCGATCTACACCCGCTATGAGGGCCGCGCCGATGCGCCCGTCACGGTCCCGGCGTGGCAGCTGCTGGGTGAGGAGTCATTGAGGCAGGCGCATGTTCTCGGCCTTGCCTTGCGGCTCGCCTACACGCTGTCGGCGGGCACACCATCCATCCTGAAACAGATCAAGCTGCGCCTCCAGGGCGGCAATCTCGATCTCGTCGGTGCGATGCGGTCGCGACCGATGGTGGGTGAGGCTGTGGAGCGGCGCCTCGAATCGCTGAGCCGTGCGCTCGGCAAGGCGCCGCGGCTACGCCTGCGCGGCGTGTGACGTCGGGGTCAATGGGTGGAAGCGAGCGAAGCGCCGGGCCACGCGAACGCGATTGCGTCCGCCGCGAGCTTGGTCTCGCGCATTTCGCGCAGTACCGGGTCGGCGACGTTCTCCCGAATGAAATGCTCCAGCGGAATCTCGAGGCCGAGCTTGACGATCACGGTGGCTTGCACCTGGCGTTGATCGAGTGCCGGGATCATGCGTCCGGTTGCGGGGATCGCGGACAAGGCGCGCGGCGCGCCATCGAGGTTGAGTGCGCCCAGGCGGCATACATAGCCAAATGAATGGGAGATGCGGTCGCCGGCGAAATTCTCGGCCGAGAGATCGCGAAGCTCGACATAGTCGTAGAAAGTCCCGATGCCCTCCGTCGCATGCATGCGGCCCATCGACTGCGGTGGGATCCATGTGATCGAGATCTCCACGCACGTCGCGGGCATCGCCAGCAACGTGGCCGCGACAGCCCCGTAGCCGGAAAGATGCGCGGAGTAGACGACATCGAAGCCGTGGAGCCGAATGCGCTCGACCGCGATTTCTGCATCGAGCATGTCCGCATATTTTCGTCGCAGCTGCTCCGGTGCGCGGTTCGATCCGATCGCCAGGACCGGCACACGACCCGCGCGATCCCCGGGGGTCAGAGCCGGCACGTGCTGCGCCGCGCCCGCGCGGAAGACGTAGTCATGCGCCGGTGCAGGATAGGGATAGGTGAGGGCGCGAACGACCGGGTCGAGCGCGCTCGACGGCACGAACAGGGGTGGCGCAGTCACCCGGCGCTACCGCTTTCCGAGGTGTCGATGAGCTTGAGATGCCGGCCGGTCAGCCCGACGGCGAGGCGGCCGTGCTTCAGGTCGATCGCCGCCTGGCCGAACAACTCGCGCCGCCAGCCCTTGAGCACGGCAATATCGGCGTCGTCATCGGCCGCTACGATTTCGAGATCGCTCGTGGTGGCGACGAGCTTCTGTGCGACCCCCGCGGATTCGCATTTCATCTTCAGCAGAACCTTCAGCAGATCGACCGTCGGACCAAGCCCGCCTGGCAAATCGGGGCTCTGATCGATCTGCGGGATCGCCGTTTCCGGAAGAGCGATACCGCTCTCGATCGCTTGCAGGAGATCCTGTCCCAATCGGCCCTCGGCGAATCCCTTGGACATGCCGCGCAACCGCGCAAGCTCATCAAGCTTGCGCGGCGGGTGGGCGGCGATCTCCACGACGCTCTCGTCGCGCAGGATGCGGTTGCGCGGAACGTCGCGCTTCTGCGCCTCGCGCTCGCGCCAGGCGGCGACTTCCTTGAGAACCGCGAGATAGCGCGGCTTGGCGTTCTTCGGCTTGAATCGCATCCAGGCCGTTTCAGGATCGAGCCGATACGTCCCGGCCTCCATCAATGTCGTCATCTCTTCGCCGAGCCAGCTTGCCCGCCCGGTCGCCGTGAGTCGGCGCGCCAGCGCGACATAGACTTGGCGGAGATGCGTGACGTCGGCGAGCGCATATTCGATCTGCCGATCCGAGAGCGGGCGTTGCGCCCAATCCGTGAACCGTGCCGATTTGTCGATCCGAGCCTTGGCGAGCTGGCTCGCCAGCGTTTCGTAGCTCGCGGCGTCGCCATAGCCGCAGACCATCGCGGCCACCTGCGTATCGAACAGCGGATGGGGGACGTCCCCGGTCATATGGAAGAAGATCTCGAGATCCTGCCGCGCGGCATGGAACACTTTCAGCAAGCGCGGATCGTAGAGCAGGTCCAGAAGCGGTTTGAGGTCGAT
>JANNTF010000261.1:0-2668 GCA_031403455.1 Alphaproteobacteria bacterium
CAGCGCGAGGGCGAAGCCGAGCAGCATCTGCACCATCACGCTCACGCCGGCGAAGAACACCGTGTTGCGCAGGCTGGCGCGATAGAGCGGGTCCTCGCCGAGCGCCGCGTAGTTCGCGAGGCCGACCGCGACCCAGCTCGAGCGCGCGTCGGCCCAGGTGATCTTGAAGAAGCTCATCACGACGAGGTTGACGACCGGCAGCACGCTCAGCACGAGCATGATCGCCAGCGCCGGCGTGAACGCGATCCAGCGCCAGCGGGCATCGTCGCCGAAAGCGGGGGCCCGGGCGCTCACGAGGACAAGGCGGAGGCGGAGCCTTGGCCCCGCCCCCGGCCGTCGTCGCGGTCGGTCAGCGCAGCGGCTCCAGCTTGGCGGTGTTGTAGCCCTTGCTCGCCATCACCTTGTGGATGCCGTCGGCCATGGTGTTGAGCGCGACCACCGTCGTGATTTCGCCGGCGACGGCCTGGTTGAGGCCGAGTTCGAGAATCGCGATCACCTCGGCCGCCTCGGGGAAATTGTAGATGTTCACCGCCAGCGGCAGGCCCTCGGCCATCGGCTTCATCCAGCGATATTTGCGCTCCTGACTCATCGGATGCTCGTAAGCCGCCTTGTGCACCGGCGTGCCGCCGGCTTGCGCGTGCTTGATCTGCGCCTCGGCCGTCTGGAACCAGCGGAAGAACTCGACGGCGCCGCGCTTGCGATCATCGGGGACGTTCTTGGAGATGCCGGCGAGCCAATGCCCGAGTCCCGGCGCCGATTTGAATCCCGGCTGCGACGGCGGTATCGCGAGCTCGATCTTATCGACCACCGCCGACTTCGTCGGATCGTCCATCTGCGACCAGGCGGCGATCACCATCATCACATGCGCGGTTCTGCCCGTGACGATCTGCTGAATGAGGTCGACCTGATCCATCGCCGCGGTTTTCGGGTGGCCGGCGTCCTTCGACAACTTCACCCAGAAGTCGAGCGCTGCCCTGCCTTTCTCGTTGTTGAGCGCGACCGTGTAGTCGCCCGCAGCTGGATCGCGGAAGAGGCCACCGCCGAAGCCATAGAGATACGGATAGAACTCATAGGCGACGGCATGGGCGGCGCGCGCGCCGCGCTGCACGATGCCGAGCATGCGCGGCGGCGCATGCAGTTTCTTTGCGTTGTCGTAGAGCTGCTCGAAGGTCTTCGGCGTCTCGAGCTTGTTCTGCTGATAGAGGTCACCGCGATAATAGAGCATCGGGATGAGCGGGCTGATCGGCATCGAGAACAGCTTGCCCTTGGCGTTCATGCTCTTGTCGACCGGGTTGAAGAAGCACGTGTCGTTGAGCGTGTAGATGCCTGGGTCGAGCTTGAAGCCCGGGTCGATATCGCTGATCGCCTCGCAGAAGCCGCCGAAATACATCTCGGCGAACCAGCCGGAATTCATGATCAGCACGTCGTATTGGCCGCGCGCGGCGCGCACCGAGTTGCGCTGCTTCTCGAGCGAACCGGCGAAGGGATTGACGTCGAGCTCGACCTTGTTGCCGGTCTCCTTCTCGTAGATCTCGACGAGGCTCTTGAAGCCGTTGAACCACGGCGCTTGATTGATCACGATCGTGATCGGCGCGACCTTGGACTGCGCCCGCGCGGACATCGCGCCGCCGAACAGCAGCGTCGACCCGCCCGCGGCCGCGAGCGCGCGGCGCGAGATCTTGGTGATCGATGACGTCATGGCAATCCTCCCCGGATAGCGCCGACAAGCCTGAGGCTCGTGCGCGCGATTGATCGGGTCGGAACTTAGAGCCTTCCGCCGAGCCTGGGAAGCAATCAGCCCCAGCTATCGGCGGTGATCGCGCGATACCAGGCTTGCGTGTACTCCGCTTCGAGCTTGCGATCGGCCGCGCTCGCGCGCGCCGCGCTCACGCCGCCGGAATTCGGCGTCGGGGTGATGCCTTGCGCCGTTGCGCGATAGACGTCGGTGACGGAGATCCCGTAGTCGGGATTGACCAGGCTGTAGCAGATGTTCAGCAGCGCCGGCGTCTCGGGCGCCTTGTTGGCGAGCGAGGCGATGATCGCCGCGGCCGCGACCTTGCCTTGCGCATTCGCCGAGGAGCCGGATTTCGGCATCGCCCCGGCGATCGCGGCGTCGCCGATCACATAGACCTCGGGCACGCGCGTCGACGCGAAGGTCAGCGGATCGACGGGACACCAGCCGCGCGCATCGGCCAGCCCCGCGACGCGCGCGATGCGGCCGGCGCTCTGCGGCGGGATGACGTTGATGACCGCGCCCTTCTCCTCGCCGAAGCCGGCCTTGACGCTCATCGCCTTGGCGTCGACGCGCTCGACCACGCCGCCATCCTTGCCGGCGATCCAGGTGATCATGCCCGGGTACTCGGCTTCCCATGCCGCCTGGAACAATCCCTGCTTGGAGAAATTATCCTTGGCGTCGAGGATCAGGATCTTGGATTTCGGCTTCTTGTTCTTGAGATACCAGGCGATCACGCTGACCCGCTCATAGGGGCCGGGCGGGCAGCGGAAGGGATTGGCGGGCGCGCAGAGGATGAACGTACCGCCATCCTTCATCGCCTCGAGCTGGCGGCGCAGCAGCAGAGTCTGCGCACCGGCTTTCCAGGCATGCGGCATGCGCTCGGCCGCTTTCTCGTCATAGCCGGGGATGGCGGTGAAATTCAGATCGATCCCC
>JANNTF010000262.1:0-3979 GCA_031403455.1 Alphaproteobacteria bacterium
GCATCGAACGGCAGCAACACGCAGCCATGTCGACTTGGATGGCGTCGCACCGGTTCGAACACGGCGAATGCGGCCCAGCGCGCATCCAGGGGATTGCCTGCAGTCAGGTAGTCGCGCAAATGCGCGCGACCCTGCTGCGCGTCGGTGGCGGTCGAACCGGGTAAGCAGCGCCGAAGCGTCTCGCTCGACGCCTGGCAGAGCGCACAGCCGCGCGTGCGATGCCCGACATCCGAGATCACGCCGTGGTCCAGTCGCAGATCGAGCGTGACGCGGTCGCCGCATAGCGGATTGTCGATCGTCGTTCGTACATGATGCGGATCCAGCCGCGAATCCTGGGCACCCGCGCGCGCGCGCGCGATGATCTCCGCCTGGTAGAGATCGTCGCTCATGCCAGCAGGCGGCGGGCGGCCGCGCCGATGCCATCGACCAGGGCGTCGATATCGCTCGCGTCGTTGTACAGCGCTATCGATGCGCGCGTGGTGCCGGCAAGATCGAGGCGGTCCATCAGCGGTTGCGCGCAGTGATGGCCGCCCCGCACGGCGACGCCGTACGAATCGAGGATCTGGCAGATATCGTGCGGGTGCGCGCCTTCGAGATCGAAAGAGACAACGCTGAGTCGACCCTGCAATCCCGTGGGGCCGACAATGCGAAGTCTTTGATCCTCGCCAAGAGCGTCGAGCAGACGCTGCGTCAGGCCCAGTTCATGCGCCGCGACAGCCTCCCAGTCGAGGGTCATCAGCCAGCGCGCGGCGGCACCGAGACCGATCGCCTGCGCGATCGGCGGCGTACCGGCTTCGAAGCGACGGGGCGGATCGGCATAGGTCGAGCGGGCAATCGTCACACGCTTGATCATCTCACCGCCGCCGAGAAACGGCGGCATGGCGTGGAGCAAGTCATGACGCGCCCAGAGGGCACCGATACCATTCGGCGCGAACATCTTGTGCCCGGTGAGCACGTAGAAATCCACGTCCAGCGCGGCGACATCGACCGGCCCGTGCGGCGCGCGCTGGCTGCCGTCGAGCAGGAGCTTCGCACCGACGTGGCGGGCGGCGGCGGCAAGGCGCGCGACGTCGCTGATCGCGCCAGTGACATTGGATACATGCGTGACGGCAATGAGCTTGGTGCGTGGCCCGACCAGCGAGTCGAGCGCATCCATCGCCAACCGGCCATCGACACCGGCGGGAATCGCGCGAAGTACGAGCCCATGACGTTCGGCCGCGAGCTGCCACGGCACGATGTTCGAATGATGCTCGAGTTCCGAGATCAGGATCTCGTCGCCGCGCGCGAGCAGTTGCGTGAAGCTCTGGGCGACGAGATTGATCGCCGCGGTCGCGCCCGATGTGAACACGATCTCGGTCGACGGGACATTGAGGTAGCGAGCGACGTCACCCCGTGCGGCCTCGTAGGCCTGAGTTGCTTCCTCCGCCAATCCGTGCACGCCGCGATGGACATTGGCGCGATGCCGAGCGTCGTGATCGCGCACCGCGTCGAGCACCATCGAAGGCATCTGGGATGTCGCGGCGTTGTCGAGATAGTGCAGCCGATGGCCGCGCATGTCGCGTGCGAGAATGGGAAAGAGGCGGCGGATTGCTGCAGGATCGAAGCTCATGCGCTTTGCTCGCGGAGCATGGCGAGCGCGGCGGGGGTGTCGATGTCCAGCAGCACGCCGTCGTCGCTCATCTCCACTTCGCAGACCTGATCGGCATGCGGGCCGAGCAGGCTGCGGGCGCCCTGATCGCCTGAGAGACCCTTCATCTCGGTGATGAAGCGCGACTCCCAGAGGATCGGATTACCGCGCTTGGCACGATGCGTGGGGACGCAGATCGCGCGACCCTCGACAGGATTGAAGGCAGCGATGAGACGATCGAGATGATGCGACGTGACGCGCGGCATGTCGCCGAGCATGATCAGAACGCCGTCGATGTCGCTTGGCAGCGCGGCGAGGCCGACCTGCAGCGACGTGCTCAAGCCGTCGGCAAACTTCGCATTCTCGACGATCGTGACGTCGCGTCCCGCCAGAACCTGGCGTACCCGCGATGCGTCGTTGCCGAGGACGGCGACGACGGCGGTGGCTTGCGAGCGCATGGCGGTGTCGACCGCGCGGGCGACCATCGCTTGACCATCGATTTCGACCAGCAGCTTGTTCGCCGGCGCCATACGGCTCGACCGACCGGCAGCCAGGATGAGCGCCGCGATGCGCGGCTGCCTGGGGGCTTGCGGGGCAGGCGAGGCGGCCTGTCGCGGCAGGGGCCGCGACGGAATCTCCGTCAGCAATCCGCCCGCGCCCATGCGCATGATCTCCGCGCGCCCGATCGGCATGCCGGCCGCGACGCGTTGCAGGACCCAGTCGAAGCCGTTGAGCTTGGGCGAGCGGGCGCAGCCGGGCAGACCGATCACCGTGACCGCACCGAGCGCGCCGAACAACAGCAGATTGCCGGGATCGACGGGCATGCCGAAATGCTCGACCACGCCGCCTGCGGCTTCGATGCCGACAGGGATGACATCGCGGCGATCGACGACGGCAGAGGCACCGAGCACCAGCAGCAACGTCGCGCCGCGCGCTTGCGCAGCCTGCAACGCCGCGGCGACGGCTGCCGGGTCGTGCTCGATGATCTCGTCGTGAATTAGCGTACCGCCGAGGCTGGCGATGCGCGCGCGTGTGGTGTCGACGGTATTGGCGAGCACGCTCGGCTTCATGCCGGGCAGTCGAGTCTGCACGAGAGCGGCCTGTAACGGGCGATACGCGACGACGCGCAGGAACGGTCCCGGCGCCGATGCCAGCGTCAGCACACGCTCGAGCGATGTCCGCGCCGCCGCGAAGGGAATGATCTTGACCGTTGCGACCATCTGGCGCGGCACGACCGCCGTGAACGGCGGCACCACCGCGAGCGTGATCGCTTCATCGACGAGGTTGATGGCGTCGAGGCGTGTCGGGTCGTAGCTGGTTACACCGGGTGCGGTCGCATAGAGATTGGCGCGCCCGGTGAAGGCGGCAGAGACCAGGAGATTCTCACCGACGATCGACTGCGCAAGCGCGGTTGCGGCCTGATCCTCCGGAACGTCATCGGGTTCGAGCCGCGCTGCGATCACGCTGTGACGACCCGAGCGCGCAAGGGTGTCGAGGTCGCTGCGGTCGAGGCGCCGGCCCTTCTTGAACGCGAAGCCCTCGCCCTTGAGGCCGTGCGCGAGCAGCGCGCCTTCCGCCTCGTCGAGCGCCAGCTCGCCGAATTTCACGCCGTCACCGCGCCGCCGCGGCGCACGGCGGTGATCTGGCCCATGATCGACAGAGCGATCTCCGCCGGTGAAAGAGCGCCGATGTCGAGACCGACGGGCCCATGGATTCGCGCGAGCGCCGCTGCGTCGTGGCCAAGCGCGATGAGCCGCTGCAGCCGCGCCTGATGTGTCTTGCGGCTGCCAAGTGCGCCGACATAGAAGGCGGCGGATTTCAGCGCCGAGTCGAGTGCCGGGTCGTCGAGTTTCGGATCATGCGTGAGCGTGACGATCGCGGTACGCATGTCCGGCTTCAGGCGTTCGAGCGCCTCGTCGGGCCAATCACCATCGATCGCGATCACATCGAAGCGCTGGCTGTCGGCGAAGGACCGGCGAGGATCGATGATGGTCACGCCATAGCCGGTCAAGTTCGCCATACGGGCGAGCGGCTCGGCGATGTGCACGGCGCCCACGATCACGAGCCGCGGCGGCGGGGCGAAGACGTGGACGAAGACCTTGCCGGCCGGCGTCTCGAACGCGGTCGACTGGTCGCTCTTCACGGCTTCCTGCGCCGCCATGATCATGTCGACGTCGAGACAGAGTTCGCCATCGGTACCGGCCTGGGTGACCAGCAGCTGCAGGCCGGAACGCAGATTGGTGAGCAGCGCCACTGGCGTCTTGGCGGCGCGCAACGCCGCGAGTTTCTCGAAAACCGCGCGCTTCATGAATCGACCCGTTCGACGAAGACCTGCACCTTGCCGCCGCAGGC
>JANNTF010000263.1:0-7721 GCA_031403455.1 Alphaproteobacteria bacterium
CAGGCGATCCCGCGCGGCCAGTTCCTCGCCGCCGAGGCGATCGGCCTGACCTGGTGGCAGATGCAGCGTCGCGTCGTGCTGCCGCAGGCGCTGACCATCGTCATCCCGTCGCTGGTCAACATCTTCATCGCGGCGTTCAAGGATACGTCGCTGGTCGTGATCATCAGCATGCTCGATCTCCTCGGCACCACCAACGCCGCGAAGGCCGATCCGAAATGGTGGGGACTGTTCGTCGAGGCGTATCTGTTCATCGCGGCGATCTATCTGATGTTCTGCGCCGCGATGTCGCGCTTCAGCCGCCATCTCGAGGCGCGCATCGGCAGCGCGGCGGGCCGCCATGCGTGAGACCGATGTGCCGATGGTGGCGCTGCGCAAGGTGACCAAGAGCTTCGGTGCGCTCGAAGTTCTCCGCGGCATCGATCTCGACGTCGCGCGCGGCGAGCGGATCGTGATTTGCGGCCCCTCGGGATCGGGCAAGTCGACCGCGATCGGCTGCATCAACGGCCTGGTCCGCCATGATTCCGGACGGATCCTGATCGACGGCGCCGAGCTCGACCATGAAGCGGGCAATGTCGCGGAACTGCGCCGCCGGATCGGCATGGTCTTCCAATCCTTCAACCTGTTCCCGCATCTGAGCGTGCTCGAGAACTGCACGATCGGCCCGATGCTGGTTCAAGGGCTATCGAAGCAAGCGGCCGAAGCGCGCGCGCTCGAGCTGCTCGTGCGGGTGCGCATCCCCGAGCAGGCGCGCAAGCATCCGGCCCAGCTCTCGGGCGGTCAGCAGCAGCGCGTTGCCATCGCGCGCGCGCTGTGCCTGCAGCCCGATGTCATGCTCTTCGACGAACCGACCTCGGCGCTCGATCCGGAGATGATCAAGGAAGTGCTGGACTGCATGGTGGAGCTGGCCGCGACCGGCATGACGATGATCGTAGTCACGCACGAGATGGGCTTCGCGCGCGAGGTCGCGGACCGCGTCGTGTTCATGGATGATGGACGCATCCTCGAGACCGCGGCGCCAGCAGCGTTCTTCGATGCGCCGCGCCATGCGCGCACGCGGCATTTCCTCGCTCAGGTCCTGGGGCGATAGTCACGCCAGGACGTAGGCCGTCTTCACCTGGGTGAAGAATTCCGAGGCGTAGCGGCCCTGCTCGCGCGGGCCATAGGACGAGCCCTTCCGGCCGCCGAACGGCACGTGGTAGTCGACGCCCGCGGTCGGCAGGTTGACCATCACCATGCCGGCCTCGGCGTTGCGCTTGAAATGCGCGGCGTGCTTCAGGCTGGTCGTGCAGATGCCCGAGGACAGGCCGAAATTGGTGTCGTTGGCGATCGCCAGCGCCTCATCATAGCCCTTGGCGCGGATCACGGAGGCGACGGGGCCGAAGATCTCCTCGCGGCTGATGCGCATCGCGTTGGTGGCTTCGGTGAACAGCGCCGGGGCGAGATAAAAGCCCGGCGTATCGCGGTTGAGGCGCTGGCCGCCGGTCACGAGCTTGGCGCCCTCCTGCGTGCCGAGCTTGATGTAGTCGAGATCCTGCGTGAGCTGGCTCTCGTCGACGACCGGGCCGATATGCGTGCCGGGTTTCAGCGCGTCGTCGATCACCAGCCCCTTCAGGCGCTCGGTCAGGGCGTCGACGAAGCGATCATGGATGCCCTCGGTCACGATCAGCCGCGACGATGCCGTGCAGCGCTGGCCGGTCGAGAAGAAGGCGCCATTGACCGCGCATTCGACGGCGGTCTTCAAGTCGGCGTCGTCGAGCACGACCATCGGGTTCTTGCCGCCCATCTCGAGCTGGAACTTCGCCATCCGCCCGGCGCAGATCGCGGCGACATGGCGCCCGGTCGCGACCGAGCCGGTGAACGTCACCGCATTGACGTCCGTATTCTGCAGGATCGCCTCGCCGACCACGCTGCCGCGCCCCATCACGAGGTTGAACACGCCTTTGGGCAGGCCCGAGCGCGCGATGATGTCGGCGATCGCCCAGCCGCAGCCGGGCACCAGATCCGCCGGTTTGAAGACCACCGCATTGCCGTAGCAGAGTGCGGGCGCGATCTTCCAGGCGGGGATGGCGATCGGGAAATTCCACGGCGTGATGATGCCGATGACGCCCATCGGCTCGCGCGTGACCTCGACATCAACGCCCGGCCTTACGGACGGGATCTTCTCGCCCGCCAGGCGCAGCGCCTCGCCGGCGAAGAACGCGAAGATCTGGCCGGCGCGGATCGTCTCGCCGATTCCCTCGGGCAGCGTCTTGCCCTCCTCGCGGGCGAGCAGCCGGCCGAGCTCGTCCTTCCGCGCGAGGATCTCGTCGGAGATCTTGCGCAGCACGTCGTGACGTTCCTGCGGCGTCGAGCGCGCCCAGCCATGGCCGGCGGCCTTCGCGGCAGCGACCGCGCGCCCGACCTCGGCGGCGGAAGCACGGGCGTATTCGCCGACGACGTCATTGGTATTGGATGGATTCAGATTCTTCGACGTCTCGCCGCTCTCGACCCAGTCGCCGCCGATCAGATTCGCGAATTGCTTGGCCATGCCGTCTCTCTCCCGGAAATGAGCGCGCATTGAACTGCCAGCGGGGCCCGGCGGCAAGCCCGAGTCCTGGACGGCGTCTGGGATGCCATGCCAGTTTCGCGGCGTCCGCGGGGAGACCGATCCGACGCCATGAAGTTCATCCATGTCACCGATACCCATCTGGTCGAGCCCGGCCAGCTGCTCTACGGACTCGATCCCTTGGAGCGGCTCGAACTCTGCGTCGCCGACATCAACCGCCACCACGCGGATGCGGAGTTCGCGATCTTCACCGGCGATCTCGCGCATCTGGGCCAGCCCAAGGCCTATGCCGCGCTGCGCTCGGCCCTCGGGAAGCTCGCGATGCCGCGTCATCTCCTGCTCGGCAATCACGATGATCGCCGCAATTTTCTCGACGCGTTCGCGGACAGCCCGCGCGATGGCGAGGGCTTCATCCAGTTCACCCTGGACACGCCGGCCGGACGCTTCCTGTGCCTGGACACCAACGAACCCAAGGTCTCCTGGGGCTGGCTGTGCGAGAAGCGGCTCGCCTGGCTGGCCGCCGAGCTCGATCGCGCCGGCGCCACGCCCGTCTATCTGTTCATGCATCACCCGCCCTTCCCGGTCGGGATCAAGCGCATGGACGAGATCGCCTTGCAGGAGCCGGAGCGCTTCACGCGAATCGTCGCCGGCCGCGCCAATATCCGGCATCTGTTCTTCGGCCATCTGCATCGCCCGATCGCCGGCAGCTGGCGCGGGATCCCGTTCACGACGATGCGCGCCACCAGCCATCAGGTCGCGCTCGATTTCGTCACATCAGGCGTGGTGGCAGGCAGCCGCGAGCCGCCCGCCTACGCGGTGGTGTTCCTCGAGGACGGGCTGACGGTCGCACATTTCCACGACTTCCTGGACAAGACGAATGATTTCATCCTGTGAGCGGATTGCCCGAGCGCTCAAAGGATTGACGGATCGGGACAAGGTTGCGCTGGCACGCTGAGCCCGTTTGTTCTGACACGATTTCTTCTCTGGCCCCGGCTCTTCTATTCGCGAACGGTTAGGCATCCCGTTTGGCGGCCGCGAGATAGACCCCCAGCCCAACCATCGTGAAACCCGAAGCCTTGGTGAGCCAGCGCTCGCGTGTCGCTCTTGCCGACGACGACTCGAGGAACCGCGAGGCACCGAAAACTGCGATGACGTCCACCAGCGTGTTGAGGAACACGCAGATGGAGCCGAGCAGTACGAGCTGAGGTGCCAGCGGTTCACCGACCAAAGCGAACTGCGGCAAGAACGCGAGAAAGAAGATGGCGGTCTTCACGTTCAGCGCCTCGACAACGATGCCATCCCGAAACGCACTGGCCGCACCACTGCGGCCAGTGTCCGGCAACGCAGACACCGTCCGCCGAGAAAGCAGCAGGCGAATGCCGAGACAGATGAGGTAAGCGGCGCCGAGGTACTTGACGACAGAGAACGCGATAGCCGACTGGGCCAGAACGGCTGAGAGCCCAAAGGCTAGCGCCAGCACATGCACCATGCCGCCCAAGGCCGTGCCGAGACACGACGCCAAGCCTTCCGATCGCCCGCCGGCGACCGTGCGAGCTACGACATAGGCAATGCCCGGTCCGGGAGTGACGGCCAGAAGAGTCGCCGCGAGCAGGAACGCGAGGAACGATGACATTGCCGTTTCTCAATCTCCTTGAGCGCAGGCGCGCTACCACGAGGTATAGCCGCCGTCGACCGAGACGATGCTGCCAGTCACATAGCTCGCCGCGTCGCTGGCGAGGAACAGCACGGTCGCGGCGACCTCCCAGGGTTCGCCGACGCGCTTGACCGGTGTCATGTCCAACCAGGTCCGCTTCCACTCTTCGTTCGAGAGGCCGAGCTTGGTGAGTTCGGTGCCGATATAGCCGGGGGCGACGGCGTTCACGCGCACGCCAAACCCGGCCCACTCCGCCGCGAGCGATTTCGTCAGCATGTGCACCGCCGCCTTGGATGCGTTGTAATGCGCTTGGCCTTGCGGGCGATTGGCGACCAGGCCGGACATCGACCCGATATTGACGATCGCGCCGCTGCGGCGCGCCACCATGTGCCGGCCGAAGGCCTGGGCGCACCACCACACGCCGTTGAGATTGACGTCGATCACTTCGCGCCATTCCGCTTCGGGCGTGTCGATGGCGTCGGAGTTGCGCGCGATGCCGGCGTTGTTGACCAGGATGTCGATCTTGCCGTGGCGTGCGACGAGTTCATCGGCCACGCGACGCACCGCCGCGGCATCGGTCACGTCGACTTTGACGAAACTGCTCCCCGCAACGGCCCGCGCGGCAGTGGCGCCGATCTCGGCATTGCGGTCGGCGATCACGATTCGCGCCCCGCTTTCCGCGAGCGCGGTCGCAATCGCTAGGCCGATGCCCTGTGCGCCCCCCGTCACCACGGCAACACGGTCGGTGAGGTTAAATTTCTGCTGATACATGCTGGTCTCCGATGAGGTGAGTCGCGCCGTCGTCTCAGGGAATCTTTGGCGTGCGGTGTAGGATGCGTCCGCCCACCTTGATCTCGACGTCGAGCAGATAGGGTTTGAAGCGTTGCGGATCGACGGTCATGCCATAGCCCGGCTTCTCCGGCAGGCGGACATAGCCATCGACATCACGTTCCAGGCGCTCGACCGAGATCGCATAGGCCACGTCGCGGGCTTCGAGCGGATACTCGCAGATCTCGCTCCTCTCGTGACCGGCGAAAGGCTGGATCGATGCCGACAAGGCGAGCTGGGATGTGAATGTGTGATTGACGTAGGTCACGCCCTTCTTGAGCGCATAATCCGCGATCGTCTTCGCATCGGTCATGCCGCCGATCCGGCCGGCATCGATCTGCACGAAACCGATCCCGGCATAGTCGATCATGTGCTTGGCCATGAACACGTCATGCGCGCCTTCGCCGCCCGCGAGCCGCACGCTTCCCGAGTCGCGCGCGAGCGCCGCGTAGGATTCGAGCGCGCCCGACACGAACGGTTCTTCCAGCCACGTCGCCTTGGCGGCTTGCAGCGACGGCAGTGATTTGCGCGCGCGCTCGACATCGTCGACCCAGACCGTGCCGGCATCCACGAGCAGGACACCTTCCACGCCCAGGCCCTCGCGGGCGCCCATCACATGATCCGCGTCGAGAGCCGGGGATCCGGCGCCGTACGGCCCCCAGCCGAATTTTGCCGCTCGGAAGCCCTTCGCGCGGATCGCCTTCGCCTTGTCCAAGGTCTGCTGCGGCGTGTCGCCGAACAGCACGGAAGCATAGGGAAGCTTGGGGTAGGATTTCGCGTAACCGAGCAGTTTCCATACCGGTTCGCTGCGCATCTGGCCGAGCAGGTCCCACAGCGCCATGTCGATCCCCGACAAGGTGTGCGGCGCCTGCAGCAGATCACCGCTACGCGTCCGCACCTTGGCGTTGATGCGCCGGATATCGGCGGGGCCGGCGATGATCTCGCCCAGCACCGAATCGATCACGGGATGGCAGGCGCTATGCGACATCGGCGACACCAGCGCCGCGATCGACGCCAGCGGCGCCGCTTCGCACTCACCCCAACCGACATGCCGGCCGGCGACGACCCGCACGACGCAGGCATCCTGGCTGCCGTCGCCGATGTCCTCGACCACCGGCATCGACAGATAGAAGAAGTCGACCGACTCGATTCGCAGACTTGCCATGGCTCCCTATCCTTCGCATGTTTCGCCCGCGCCGCTCGTGCGGCAGGGGGAGAGATTTCGCGATGAAGATTACTGCAATCGAGACGATCCAACTCGGAGAGTTTCCCAATCTGATCTGGCTGCAGCTGCATACGGACGAAGGGATCGTCGGGCTCGGCGAGACGTTCTACGGCACCGCCTCGGTGGCGGCGTATCTTCACGAGACCGCGGCGCCGCGCCTGATCGGCAAGGATCCGCTGCAGATCGACCGTCACATCAACGAGCTGCGCAACCACTATCTCGGGTTCAACGGCCCGGGCTCCGAGATGCGCGGCGTGTCGATGATCGACATCGCGCTGTGGGACATTTTCGGCCAGTCCGTGAAGCTGCCGATCCACCAGATGCTCGGCGGTCTCAGCCGCGATCGCATCCGCATCTACAACACCTGCGCCGGTTATCAGTATGTGCGCTCGCTCAAGGGCCAGTTGACCGACAATTTCGGCCTCGAGTCGAAGGCGGGCCCTTACGAGGATCTCGACGCCTTCCTCCATCGCGCTGACGAGCTCGCCCATTCGCTGCTCGAGCAGGGCATTACGGCGATGAAGATCTGGCCGTTCGACTATGCGGCCGAGCGCTCGGGCGGCTCGCCGACCAGCGGCGAGGAACTCGACAAGGCGGTCGAACCCTTCGCCAAGATCCGCAAGGCGGTCGGCAACAAGATGGACGTGATGCTGGAACTCCACTCGCTGTGGAACCTCACCGGCGCCAAGCAGGTCTTCAAGACGGTCGAGCCCTACAATCCGTTCTGGTTCGAGGATCCCGTGAAGATGAACAATCTCGACGCGGTGGCGGAGCTGGCGCGGTTCACGCATATCCCGATCACGGCGAGCGAGACTCTCGCCACGCGCTTCGCGTTTCGCGAGCTGATGGCCAAGCATGCCGCCGGGATCGTGATGCTCGACATCGCCTGGTGCGGCGGGATCGGCGAGGCGAAGAAGATCGCGACCATGGCGGAGGCGCATCATCTGCCGGTGGCGCCGCATGACTGCACCGGGCCGGTCACGCTGACCGCCTCGGTCCATCTCTCGCTCAACTGCCCGAACGCGCTGATCCAGGAGACGGTCCGCGCCGCCTATACGACCTGGTACAAGGACCTCGTGACCGATCTGCCGCGCATCGAGAAAGGCTTCGTCTATCCGATGACCAAGCCGGGGCTGGGGACCAAGCTGCTGCCCGATCTCGGCAAGCGCAAGGACGCCACGGTCAGGAAGACGACGACGGTGTGAGCGCCGCTCAGCGCGCGCGGAGTTCGCCGAGCGTCACTGAGAGCCGGCGCTGCGGCGCGCCGCCGACATCGCGCAGCGCGAGGTCGACGCGTCGCGCCGTCCAATCGATGTCGAGCGTGCCGAAATTGATCTCGCCGAGGATGTCGCCGATGCGGTTGGGGCCGACCTCGCGCGAGCGATAGAATTTCGTGATCCCGCTCGAGGTCATCTCGACGAGCGGATAAGGCGTGCCCGTCGTCTCGCGATAGAAGGCGCCGAGATGGC
>JANNTF010000264.1:0-3246 GCA_031403455.1 Alphaproteobacteria bacterium
CCCGGCCGACAAGGTCGATCTCAGCCACACCTATCCCGAGGCGCGCTATCCCTTCGGCGTGCCCTCCGAGATCTTCTCGACCGTGTTCGCCTATTCGAAGAAGACGTTTCCCGACGGCAAGCCGCAGCCGGCGAACTGGGCCGATTTCTTCGATGCCGCGAAATTTCCGGGCAAGCGCTCGGTCTATGACCGGCCGCAGACCGTGCTTGAGGCGGCTTTGCTCGCCGACGGCGTGGCGCCAGCGGATGTCTACAAGCTGCTCTCGACCAAGGACGGCCAGGACCGCGCCTTCGCCAAGCTCGCCAAGCTCAAGCCGCATGTCGTGCAATGGTGGAATTCCGGCGCGCAGCCGGTGCAGGTGCTCGGCTCCGGCGATGCCGTGATGTCGCTGGGCTGGAATGGACGCTTCCAGGCCGGTATCGACGAGGGCCTGCCGATCAAGATGATCTTCGCGGGCCAGGTCGCGCAGCTCGGCTTCTTCATGATCGTGAAGGGCGCGAAGAACAAGGAGGCGGCCTATCGCTTTCTCAACTCGATGGTCCAGCCGGACGCGCAAGCCGAGTTCCACAAATACATCGCCTATGGCCCGACCACGCCCAAGGCCTATGAGAAGATTCCGAAGGAGAAATGGGACACGCTGCCCGGCTCGCCGACCGCCAAGATCGATGTCTTTCTCGACATCGCGTGGTGGGCGAAGAACAGTCAGGCGATGATCGAGCGCTACCAGGCCTTCATCCAGTCCTGATGACCGCCGCGCCGTGGTTTGCGCGCGAGGAGTTCCTCGCGCGGGTCGCGCGTGTACAGGCCGCGATGCGCGCGCGCGGCCTGGATGCCGTGCTCGCCTTCCAGCCGGAATCGGTGACCTGGCTCACCGGGTTCTTCACGCGCGGCTACTCGACCTTCCAATTCGCGCTGGTGCCGGCGACGGGCGAGCCCGCGATCTTCTGTCGTGACGTCGCGCAGTATTATCTCGATCGGACCTGCGTGTTTCGCGACACGCAGACCTGGGCGGATGGCACCGATCGCAACGCGGCTGCAGCGACGTTTCTGCGCAAGCGACTCGGCGCATCGGCGCGCATCGGCGTCGAACTCGGCGCGTGGCAGCTCAACGCGTCACGCTGGGAAGCGCTCAAGGCCGCGCTCGGCGGTTTCGGCCTCGAGGATTGCGGCGATCTCATCCAGCGCATGCGCTACGTGAAGTCGCCTGCGGAGATCGCTTATCAGCGCCAAGCCGCGGCGGCGGCCGAGGCCGGGATGAATGCCGGCCGCAACGCCGCACGTGCGGGCGTGCGCGAGCGCGATGTCGCGGCCGAGATCAGCGCCGCGATGATGCGCGCCGGTTCCGATCTTCCCGGACCGGGACCGCTATCGTCGGGCGAACGTGCGCGCCACCTCCATGGCGGCTTCTCCGATCGCGTGCTCGAGCATGGCGACACGCTGCAGCTCGAATGCACACCGGCGGTGCGCTACTACCACGCGCGGTTCATGCGCACGATCAAGATCGGCGCGGCCGATGACGCGGATCGCCTGCGCGCGAAGACGCTGATCGCGATCCAGGACGCGGCGCTGCGCGAGGTCGCGCCCGGCGTGCGCGCCGCGATCCCCGACCGGATCTACCGAGACGGCATCATCGCTGCCGGCTATGCGAAGACCTACACCAACAAGACTTTCTACTCGATCGGCCTGATGCTGCCGCCGACCGGCGGCGAGGGGCTCGAGGCGACGCCCGATTGCGCCTGGGTTTTCGAGCCCGGGATGGTGTTCCACACCTATCTCCTGGCCGATGGCTTCGGTTTCTCCGAGACGATCGCGGTCACCAGCGATGGCTGCGAGCGCCTGACGCGCTATCCGCGCGAGCTCTTCGTGGCATGATCTCACGCATCGCGCGCGGCCATGTGCTGCTGCTCGCGCCCGCGCTCGCGCTGGTCGCGATCCTGCTGATCGGCCCGCTCATCCATCTCTTCGTGGTCAGCTTCGCCAAGGACGGGTTGTCGCTCGATCTCTATGGCCGCATCTTCACGAGCCCGGCCTATCGCGTGCCGCTGCTCAACACGTTCCTGATCGCGGGGCTGGTGACGGCCGGTACGATCATCCTCGGCTATCCCGTCGCCTACATGATGGCGACGGTCGGGCCGACGACCGCGCGGCTGGTCGCTTTCGTCGTGCTGCTGCCGTTCTGGACATCGGCGCTGGTGCGCACTACGGCCTGGATCATCCTCCTGCAGCGCAACGGCGTGCTCAATGCGATGCTCACCTCGACGGGGCTGACCGATGAGCCGATCGCCTTCGTCTACAATCTCTCGGGCGTGCTGATCGGCATGATCCATGTGCTGATGCCCTTCGTGGTGCTGCCGCTCTACGCCGCCTTCCGCTCGATCGATCGCAGCCTGCTGATGGCGGCCGAGGGACTCGGCGCGGGGCCGCTGCGGATCTTCCGCCGCGTGATCGCGCCGCTGACCATGCCCGGCGTGCTGGCCGGCGGGCTGATCGTGTTCATGAGCGCGCTTGGCTACTACATCACGCCTGCGATCCTCGGCGGCCCGCGGCAGCGCATGATCGCGATGATGATCCAGTTCCATCTCCAGGAGCAGCTCGACTGGGGCATGGCGGCGGCGCTCGCGATCGTGCTGCTGGTGATGACGCTGGCGTTGTTCTGGCTGTTCCAGCGCCGCTTCGGACTCGATCGGCTCTGGGGCGGAGTCGCCGGCGGCGGCAGCCTGGTCGACACGATCGGATCGGGCGGCGTCTATCGGCGTTCGCATGGCGGGCGGATCGCGCTGGTCGCCGGCGCGCTGGTCGGCGTGTTCCTGCTGGCGCCGATCGTGATGGTGTTTCCGCTGAGCCTGAGCCGCTCGCCGTTTCTCGTTTTCCCGCCACCCTCCTACAGCCTGCGCTGGTTCGAAGGAATGCTGCGCGATCCGAAATGGCTCGAGGCGGTGATCAACTCGCTTGCCGTCGCGGCGCTCGCGGTGCCGCTCGCGACGATCGCGGGAACCCTGGCGGCCCTCGGCTGCCGACGCCTCGCGCCCACGCTGCGCGCAGTGATCGAATCGACGATGCTGCTGCCGACGATCGTGCCGCATATCACGGTCGCGGTGGCGCTCTACTATCTCTACGCGACGTTGGGACTCGTCGGCGGGCGTTTGGGACTCGCGCTCGGCCACGCGATGCTGGCCTTGCCTTTTGCCTTCCTGACGGTGCGCGCGAGTCTGCGCAGCTTCGATCCGAATCTCGAGCTTGCCGCGG
>JANNTF010000265.1:0-2689 GCA_031403455.1 Alphaproteobacteria bacterium
GCCGGAGAACCCGTCCGCGGACGGCGGTCCCGAGACCACGCCTCAGGAACCACCGACGGACCAGGGCCCAACCTGATTCTCGGGGCGCCCACCGAAATCGACGTCGTGGGTCGAGGGCGACAGCACTTCGACGACGACGACCGCGTCGTCCACGATCGTCGCGGTGTCGTCGAGTTTGGCGCAGGTCACGAAGACATCCGGATAGGTGACGTTGTCGCCGGCCTTCAGCTTCATGTCGGTCGCGAAGGCTCGGCAGCCTCGCGCGCGGGCGGCGTCGCGAAATCGCGTGAAGACGCTGCCGATGATGGCGGCGTGGGCGGCGGTGCCGCCGACCATCATGTGGACGCGTCCGCCTAGCAGCTCGTGACGCTCGGGTTGATTGCGCTCCCACGCGGCGAACTCAACCGGGGTCCAGGCGCTGCGGATCACCGTGGCCATCGAAATCTCCTGAATTGGCAGATGGGATCATATCAAGACAGCGCCTAATCCAGGAGACGCCATTGGCGCGACGGACGGCACGACCCCCTCCCCGGCCCTCCCCCAGTCGCTACGCTCCGGGGGAGGGGGAGGCCCGCGCGCTCCACTCAGCCCGGGACCAGCTTGTTGTCTTGCGCCAGCTTCTTCATGGCCTCGTATTGGCGGTCGATCTCGGCGTCGAGTTCCGGGCCCTTGAGGAAGGCGGGGGACATGTTGAACTCCGCGAATTTCTGGACGATCTCGGGATCGGCGAGGCCTTGGCGCAAGGCTTCGGCGAAGCGGTCGACGCGGTCGCGCGGTGTGCCCTTGGGCATCCACCACCAGTAATTCAGGTTGAGCAGCAGGTCGGTGCCCTGCTCGCGCGCGGTCTTGAGATCGGGCCATGACGGAAGGCGCGCCGGCGCGAAGAGCGCGACGATGGTGAGATCGCCGGAATCCACCAGCGGCTTCGCCTCGTTGACGGTGAGGAACGCCGCGTCGACATGGCCGCCGGCCAAAGCGATACGGGTCGGGCCGCCGCCGCCGGTGTTGACGTAGCGGAACTTCGTGCCGGTCGCGGTGCCCAGCGTGAGGAACAGGAAATGGTTGATGGCGCCGATCTGCACGCCGGCTTTCAGGTCGCCCGCGCGCGCCGCGGCGAGGAAGGCCGGAAGATCCTGGTAGGGCGATTTGCGATTGACGATGACGGCGACGTACTCGGTGGCGACCTGCGCCACTTTCTCGAACGCCTCCGGCCCGAAATCCATCACCTTGAGCGCAGCGGCGGTGAGCAGCGCCTGATGGATCGCGAGCGCGGTGTAGCCGTCGGGGGCCGCGTCGCGCACCTGACGATTGCCGATCGAGGTGCCGCCGCCGACCACATTGGCGAGGGCGATCGGCTGCCCGAGCACGCGCTGCAGCGGCTGCTGGAAGAAGCGCGCGATGTAATCGGCGCTGCCGCCCGGCGGGTTGGGAATGATCACCCGCACCGGACGATCCGGATAGGCCTGGGCATGCGCGTGTGTCGCCAGGCTCGCGCCGAGCGAGGTCGCCATGAATTTCCTGCGTCGCATTTCTAATCCTCCCTTTGCTGTCAGATCCTGCGCTTGGACTCGGCGTCGCGCCAGCCGCGCCAGAACGGCCACACGAACATGATCGCCGCCACGGCGAGGAACACCATCGCCAGCGGGCTCTGCAGCATCGGCGCGAAGGAGCCGTCGGATCCCATCAGCCCGGCGCGCAGCTGCAGCTCGGCCATCGGCGCCAGCACGAGTCCGATCACGAACGGGCCGAGCGGGACGCGCGCATATTCGAAGAAGTAGCCGATCACGCCGAAGGCGATCATCACCCAGACATCGAACATGCGGTTGTTCACGGCCAGCGCGCCGAGCACGCAGAACACCAGGATGATCGGCAGCACGAAGGCGCGATGCACATACATCAGCCGCGCGATCATCAGGCAGCACGAGACCATCACGAGATACATCAGCACATGCGCCAGCAGATGCGAGGCCATCAGCGCATTGACGACTTCGGGATGATTGGTGAACAGCAGCGGCCCGGGCTGCAGATTATGGATGATCAGCGCCGCGAGCAGGACCGAATCGGTGAGGCCGCCGGCGATGCCGAGCGTGATGATCGGGATCAGGGTCCCGCCGGTCGACGCGTTGGCCGCGGCCTCCGAGGCGACGATGCCGTCGTCGAAGCCGGTGCCGAATTTCTCCGGAGTCTTCGACATGTTCTTCGCCGTCGAATAGGCGACCATCGAGCCGACGGTGGCGCCGACGCCGGGCAGGATTCCCATCCACAGCCCGATCAGCGAGGAGCGCAGGATGTTCACGGCCTGGCGTGCGTAATCGCCAAACGACAACAGGATGCCGCGCGTGTTCGCGTTCAAGAAACCCGTTCCAGACCACGTTTCGGCTTAAAAACGTGGTCTGAACGGGTTCTCCGTGCAGAGCTACGCAGCGATGGCCTGAGCTCTTCCGCGGAAAATCGATCCGGCGTCGGATTGATTCTCTTTGCTCTTTTCTCTCGCGGAGACGGGCTATCTTGATTTCGGCAGCAGCTCGGCGAGGGCGTAGAGCGTCTTCTGCGGAAATCGCTCCAGCGGATAGAAGCGCATGATCGTTGCCACTGCCTGCTCGTAGCTGCCGATGTCGAGGTGGCGGAGGAGATAGCGGACATCGTCCTCGTCGTGGAACTCCGCACCGATCCGCATCGCCAGGCACTT
>JANNTF010000266.1:0-6028 GCA_031403455.1 Alphaproteobacteria bacterium
ACACGAGCCCAGCAGAGAAGACCGGCATGACGCGGCTCGAGTAGGGGGAATCTCCCAGGACGAGCTTCGGCAGTACGCGCCTATGTCCCCAGGATTGGTTTCGAACTTGGGAGGCCAGCGCGGAGCGAGCGAAGCGGTGCGCGATTCCGGGCGTAGACAGCGGCCGTGGCGAAGGACAGCCTGTCGGCCAGCATGCTTGCCGCCGCCATCGCCATCGACGAGATCACGCCGAGACGGCCTACGGTTCTTTGCGGATTCGCCAGCCGCGACGGGCTGGCGACGGGCGCGCTGCAGCCGCTCAGCGCGCGCGCCCTCGCGCTCGCCGCTGCCGATGGATGCAGGATCGTGCTTCTCGTGCTCGACCTGATCGCGCCGCCGGACGGTCTCGCCGAGATCCTGACCAACGACCTGCCGGCCGATGTCGAGCTGATCATCGCCGCCACGCACACCCATGCCGGCCCTCCCGTCCTCGACGAGGCCCTGCTCGGCGCGCCCGATCCCACCTATCTCGCACAGCTGGCCGAGACCTGTGCCGGCACGATCGCCTGCGCGCTGACGCGGCTGGCGCCGGCAGGGTTGTCACATCGCAAGTTCCCCGCACCGGGGATCGCTCACAACCGGCGCGATCGTAACGGCCCCGTCGATCACGCCGCCGATCTCGTGCTGCTGCACGACAGGACGGGTACCGTCGCTGGCGCGTGGCTCAACTTCGGTTGCCATCCCGTCGTCCTGGGTCCGGACAATCTGCGCTACAGCCCCGACTTTCCAGGTCACGCCCGCGCGGCATTGGAGCGCGCGCTCGGCGTGCCCGTGCTCTACACCACGGGATGCGCGGGACAGATCAATCTCGGCCACAGCGCTCTCGACAGCATCCGCAAGCACGGCCTCGATCGCCGCACACCCGATGAAGCCGAACGCATCGGCGCGATGCTCGCCGCCGCAGCGATCGCGAGCCTTCGCACCGAGCCGCCGCTGGCGAGAGACGACGCGACCCTCGCATACGCGCGCCGTGCATGGCCCGCGGCCTATCTCGACGTCGATGCGGCGGCGCGCGAGGCCATCGCCGGCGCGGCACGGCTCGCCTTGGCCGATCCGTCGCTGACGGCGGGCGAGCGGCGGATGGCGCAGATCGACCTCGAATGGCTGCGGCTGCGCCCACGCGGCGCGATGCTCCAGGTCGGGGCCCTGCGCGCTGGGCCGCTGCGCGCGGCCTTCCTGTCCGGCGAGGTGTTCGTCGAGACGAGCCTCGCCATCCAGGCGGCTGTGCCGGGAACTCTGGTCGCGAGCTACTGCTACGGCGATCCGGGCTACATCCCGCATCGAACCGCGCGCGGCGGCTACGAGGTCGACGTGGCATGGCGGCCCTACGGTGCGCCCGGTCCCTTCGTGCCGTCGACCGCGGACGACGTCGAGTGCAGCGCCATCGAACTCCTCCGCGCGGGCGAATCGAAGCGCTAGCGCACCGCCTCCGCGCGGTTGCTCGCGATCGAGCGATGGATCGCGTCGAGGATGGCGATCACGTGGCGCGAATTCTCCAGCGACACCAGCGGCTGACGGCGCTCGATGACGCAGCTCACGACGTGATGGAGCGCGAAGGCCACGGCGCCGCGCTGCACGCCATGGATCATCGCGCCGGTCGAGGTACGCGGATACTCGAACGCGGCCTCGTGCGCGAGCTCGACCTGCTCGCTGTCGCGCTTGAGATGCATCATCCCCGTCTCGCCGACGATCTCGATGAAGCTGTCGGTGACGCTCGGATAGGTGTTCGGGTAGATCCAGCAGGCCTCGAACGTCGCAACGCGCCCGCCGTCATAGCGGACCTGGGCCTGGATGGCGTCGGGCGTCTCGATGCCACGCCCGCGCAGCACGCCCCAGACCGCCGTCGCGTAGACCTCGACCGCACGCCCGTCGAAGAACCAGTTGACGAGATCGATGTCGTGGCTGGACAGGAACCAGGCCGGCGTCGTCGCCGCGGCCCAGCTCAGCATCTCGGTCGGCACGGAGATGCGGTCGTTCTTGCGCGCGTAGGCGAGGACCGGCCGACCGATGCGCCCCGCCTCGATCTCCTGGCGTGCGCGCGCATAGGCGGGGATCCAGCGGTGGTTGAAGCATGTCATCGCGATGACGCCGCTGCGACGCACGTCGGCGATCAGCGCATCGGCCTCGGCGAGGTCGGTCGTCAGCGGCTTCTCGACCATGAAGTGCTTGCCGGCGGCGGCGGCGGCGGCGCAGATCTCGCGATGGAGATGGTCCGGCGTGGCGATGGTCACGAGATCGACATCAGGCCGCGCGAGCAGCGCGCGGTAGTCCTCGGTCGCGAACTCGGCGCCATGCGCGGCGCAGAGCTCCTGCGCCGCGGCAAGCGGCAGGCTCGCAACGCCCACCAGCCGCGCCCGCGGATCGCCCGCCAGCGCCAGAGCATGCGCCCTGCCCATGATTCCCGCGCCGATGATGCCGACGCCGATCGTGCCGTTGCGCTTGGTCGCCATGGTTCTCCTCGTTTCCCTGGTGCACGGTCGTGAGAGGTTCTCGCGCGTAGAACGGGCCTTCTCCGTGCTTCGTCCCCGTCATTGCTCCATCCTCTCAAGGCTTGGAGCCTCCGGCAAACCTGGAGCGGTTGACGTCTTGCGAGTTTGGTTTGACCGGCGCGCATGGAGCCTGCAATCCTCACGCCGAACCGTCTTCAGGGGGAGCCATGACACACCCGATCACACGTCGAGCCGGCCTCAAGGTCGCGATCGCGGGCGCCGCCGGCGCGCTCATCGCTCCGCTCGGGGCCCGCGCGCAAGCGCTCAAGGGCGGCACGCTCCGCATCGCCCTGCTCACGGACATCGTGAACTTCGATCCGCACCAGTTCTCCGCCGTCAACATGCCTGTCATGAAGAACATCTACGACGCGCTGATCGAGTACACGCCCGAGGGCAAGCCGGAGCCGAGCCTCGCCTCGGCGTGGGCGATCGCGCCGGACAACAAATCAATCACGCTCACGCTGCGCACAGACGTGAAGTTCCATTCCGGCGCGCCGTTCGACGCCGAGGCAGTGGCGGTCAATCTCAAGAAATGCGCCGATCCGGCGAAGGGCAAGAACGTCTTCCCCTCGATGGGCATCGTCGCCGACTGGACCATCGTCGATGCGAAGACCATCAGGATCAACTTCAAGAACCCGGCGCCCGAGAAGCAGATCACCGACCTCGTGCAGTTCATCGCCATCATCGATCCGGCGGTGATCGACACGGTCGAGACCAAACCCGGCGGCACCGGCGCCTACACGCTGGGCGAGCGCGTGCTCGGCCAGCGGCTGCGCCTGATCGCCAACCCGAACTACTGGCGTCCGGGCGAGCCGGTCTGCAAGGAAGTCGTCTGCACCGTGTTCAGCGACGAGACCGCCGCTGCGGCGGCCCTCGAATCGGGCGTTGTCGACATGATCTTCGGCGCCGGCGGCCGCACCGGCGTGCGGTTGCGCAACGCCGGCTTTCAGCTGATCCGCGGCCCCGGCCAGAGCGTCCAGGTCTTGCGCATCAACACGACGCGCGGGCCATTCCGCAACCAGAAATTCCGCCAGGCCTTCCAGCATCTGCTCGATCGCGAGGCGATCCTGCGCGTGGGCTATGGCGGCCTGGGCGACGTGACGGCGCAGCCCTGGGTGAAGGCGAACCCCGCCTACGATCCGAAGCTCGAGCCGCTCTACGCCTTCGACATCGAGAAGGGGCGCGCATTGCTCAAGGAGTCGGGTCTCACCGAGGCGCAGATGAGCGACTGGACGCTGCTGGTCGACTCGAGTCGTGAGGCCGACATGGGCATCGCGCAGATCGCGCAGGCGACGTTCAAGCGCGTCGGCATCGACATCAAGCTCGATCTCAAGGCGGGCGCCGAGTACGTCGACGCGCTGCTCACGGGCAAGTTCGCCGCGACCTTCGGCGGCATCGGAAGCGTGCAGAAATTCCCGTCGCGCATCACCTTGAACAGCATCTACCGCACGGCGAACAACCCCGTGCTCGGCAATCCGCATCCGCATCCCGAATACGTCCAGGCGATCGAACGGGTCAGCACGACGATCGGCCCGCCCGACGCGGTGAAGGCGGGCTACGACAACCTCAACAAGGTTCTGTTCGAGATCTCCTTCGGTGTCGCGACGAACACCTTGGATTTCGGCCTGATCGTCGCGGCGAAGAACCTGTCGATCACGACGCTCGACATCGACAACATCCTGATCGCGCGCACGATCGGGTTCCGCTGATCCAACGGCGGGGACGGGGCCTGGCAAACCTGCAAACCTCCACAGAATTGGTTTCGTCCGAGGCTCCGCTCGCTGCGATCGGCGGCGACTACGTCGCGCTCCAGGAAATCAAATCTGGGGTGGATTGCTTGTGGAGCCGAAAGTCACGCTGGATCGCTTGAGGAGCAACGCGGGACGGAGCCCGGACTACGACTTACGGTCTGGAGTAATCCGGGTTCCGTCCCGGGTTGTCCGTCCCGGGTTGTCCCGGGCTCCGGGAAATGAAATCTGGTGAGGTTTGTTCGCGCAGGCAGTAAGGCTGCTCTGGAGGGAGTTCCACCTCGAATGCTACGTTCCCAGACATGATCGATTGGTCGACTTGCATCGCCGTCGAGCGCGACCACGAGCGGGTCAGCGGCGCATGGCTGTTCCGAGGAACGCGCGTGCCTGTCGCCGCCCTGTTCGAGAATCTCGAGGACGACGTCACGGTCCACGAATTCGTCGAGTTGTTCCCGGGCGTCACCCTCGACCAAGCGCGCGCCGTACTCGAGCACGCGGCGCGCAGCTCCCTTGCCGTTGCGTAGTTGCGCGTCGTTTTCGATCCAGGTGCTCCGGCTCCGCTCCGGCCCCTGCTGACCGGACACGAGGTCGCCACCGCATATGAGCGTGGTTGGTCCACACTGACGAATGGCGACCTGATCCGAGCGGCAGAGGCTGCAGTCTTTGACGTATTGCTCACTACCGACACGAGTCTGAAGTATCAGCAGAACCTCGCGTCCCACCGTGTCGCCATCGTCGTCCTCACCACCACCAGCTGGCCCCGCATTCGCCTCGCCGCCGAGGCAATCCGGTCAGCGATCGCCGCCGCCACGAGTGGAAGCTATACCGAGGTGAATATCCCATGACGATGACCGCCCGCTCGAATGCGGGATTGGAATAACGCGGCTATTCGCACACTGACCCCATTTTCCTTTTCCCCCCTTCCGATTCAGTTCCTCCGAAAACCGCTCTAGGCATCGGGTGAGACCGCTGGTCGTGCGGACCCCGCGACAGCGGCCGCGCCGCCGCTCGCGAAATCAGCGGTGTGAACCGTGACAGCGTTGCTGGCGAACTCGATGCCGAGGTCTGGAAAGCGGTTATGGATCCGCTTCAGCGCTTCACGTTGCACCCAGTTCGGCTTCACGGGACGGGCGGTGAATTTCAATCGAATCACCAGCGCGTTGTCGACGATATCGGCAACGCCCTGCAGCTTCAGCGGCTCGATCATCTCCGGTCCGATTTCGTCATCGTCCAGCATCTCCTGGCCGATGCGCTTGACCGCCTTGCGGATCTTCTCGATGTCGCTGTCGCGCGCGAGGCGCAGGTTGAACTTTACCGTCGACCAATCGCGGCTGAAATTGGTGACGGACAGCAGCTGCCCGAAGGGAATCGTATGAACCTGCCCGTTCTGATGGCGCAGTTTCACGGACCGCACGGTGATCGCCTCGACCGTGCCCTTGAGCTTGCCGGTATCGATGTACTCGCCAATGCGAAATGCGTCATCGGCGATGAAGAAGATGCCAGACACGATGTCACGCACCAGCGCCTGGGAGCCGAAGCTGATCGCCAGGCCGAAGATGCTGGCCCCGGCCAGCAGCGGCGCGATGTTAACGCCCCATTCGGAGAGCGCGACGAGCAGCGCCAGGACGAAGATGGCGATCGCGCCCAGCGTGCGGAACAGAGGCAGCAGCGTGGTGAGACGCGTTGATGCGGCGATGGCGCCATCGTCGCTGCCGGGCCCGACCATCGGCGCGGCACCGGCGATCTTGCGAT
>JANNTF010000267.1:0-1487 GCA_031403455.1 Alphaproteobacteria bacterium
CGCCGCGTCTTTGACTCGGTCGCCGATCGCTACGACGTGATGAACGACCTGATGTCCGTCGGCATTCACCGGCTGTGGAAATCGGCCCTGATCGGCGACGTCGCACCGCGCGCGGGCGAGACCGCGCTGGATGTCGCCGGCGGCACCGGCGATGTCGCGCGTGCGCTGGTGTCGGCGGCCCCGGGCTGCCGCGCCGTGATCTGCGACATCAATGCCGCGATGGTGGCGCGTGGCCGCGACCGGTTGCTGGATGACGGCCTGCTGCCGGGGCTGGCCGTGTCGGGCCTCGATTTCGTCGTCGGCGATGCGGAGGCGCTGCCGCTGCCCGATCGCAGCGTCGACATCTATACGATCGCGTTTGGCCTGCGCAACGTCACCCGGATCGATGTCGCGCTCGCCGAGGCGCGGCGCGTGCTGAAGCCGGGCGGGCGGTTCTTCTGTCTGGAATTCAGCCACGTGGTGCTGCCCGGGCTCGACCGGCTCTACGACATGTACTCGTTCAATCTGCTGCCCGCGCTCGGTCAGGCGGTGACCGGCGATCGCGATGCGTATGTCTATCTCGTGGAATCGATCCGTCGCTTTCCCGCGCAGCCCGATCTCGCCGAGCGCATGCGCGCCGCGGGCCTCGACCGTGCGCGCTGGCGAAACCTCTCCGGTGGGATCGCCGCGCTTCACGCCGCCTGGCGGCTCTGAGGCAGTCCCGCGCTTGTTTCGCATCATCCGCAATCTTCGTCGGCTCTGGCGGATCGCCCGCACCCTGGCGCGCCATGACGCGCTGGTGTGGATCGAGGATCTGAATCCGCCGCCCATCGTCTCGCAGCTGTTGCGCCGCTTCGTGCCGCGCGACGCCGTTCCCGGCCGCACGGGCGAGCGGCTGGCGGCGGCGCTGACGGCGCTCGGGCCCGGTTTCGTCAAGCTCGGGCAGGCGCTGTCGACGCGTGCGGATCTGGTCGGCGAAGCGGTGGCCGCGGATCTCTCGCGGTTGCAGGACGAGCTCGATCCGTTTCCGGCCGCGGCCGCGCGCGCCACGATCGAAGCCGAGCTCGGCCAATCGATCGAATCGCTATTCACCGCATTCGACGATGCGCCGGTCGCGGCGGCATCGATCGCCCAGGTTCACTTCGCGCAGATCCAGGACGGCAAGCGCGTCGCGGTCAAAGTCCTGCGCCCCGGCGTCGAGCGCGCCTTCGCCGAAGACATCGCCTTGTTCGAGTGGCTCGCCCGCCTCGCGGAGCGGATCGTGCCGCGCAGCCGCCGCCTGCGCCCGATCGAAGTGGTCAAGACGCTCGCCGAGAGCGTCGCGCGCGAGATGGATCTGCGCCTCGAAGCATCCGCCGCCTCGGAGACCGCGGCGAATTTCAAGGACGATCCGGAGTTCCGGGTGCCCGCGATCGAGTGGGCGCTGACGAGCCGTCGCGTGCTGACCACCGAACGCATCGAGGGCATTCCCATCGACGAGCGTGCGCAGCTGGTCGCGGCTGGCCTCG
>JANNTF010000268.1:0-6357 GCA_031403455.1 Alphaproteobacteria bacterium
CTTCTTCGACCCGCGCATCCGCTACTAGGACGGGAGAGATGGCCACCACCACCGATGCCACGATCCCCGCCGCGCCGCGCGCACAGCTCGGCGCGCGACTCTGGATGCGCCGCAACAAGATGATCGTCGGGGGCGGGTTCATCCTGCTCACCCTCGTCATGCTCGCCGTGCTCGCGCCCTGGATCGCCGATGACCCGATCCAATTCGAACCGACCAATCGTCTCAAGCGCCCCTCCGCGGAGTTCTGGTTCGGGAGCGACCAGTTCGGCCGCGACGTCTATAGCCGCGCTGTCTATGGCACGCGCATCTCGCTTGCCGTCGGCATCAGCGTCGCGGTGATCGCCACGGCGACCGGCCTCGCCATCGGCATCCTCTGCGGCTACTACAAGCGTGTCGATGCGATCGTCATGCGCGTGATGGATGGGGTGATGGCCATCCCGGCGATCCTGCTCGCGATCGCCCTCATCACGCTGATGAAGGCGAGCCTACTGATCGTGATCGTCGCCATCTCGATCCCGGAGATCCCGCGCGTGGCGCGCCTGGTGCGCAGCGTCGTGTTGACCGTGCGCGGCCAGCCCTATGTCGAAGCGGCGATTTCCAGCGGCACGCGCAACATGACGATCATGATCAGGCACATCCTGCCGAACACGCTGGCGCCGCTGATCGTCCAGGCGACCTATGTCTGCGCTTCGGCGATCCTGACCGAGGCCGGCCTGTCCTTCCTCGGCGCCGGCACGCCGCCCGAGATCCCGAGCTGGGGCAACGTGATCTCGCTCGGCCGCACCTTCTTCCAGATCGCGCCGTGGATCATCTTCTTCCCCGGCGTGCTGCTCGCCATCACCGTGCTGGCGATCAACCTCGTCGGCGACGGCCTGCGCGACACCTTAGATCCACGCATCGCGCGCAGGATGTGAGACGCCGAGCGACGTTTCACTCACAACCCTGGCCGCTGCGCGGCCTGTCCCTCCTCAAGTCGAGGAGGGACGACAAAGACTTTCTCGTCGCCCCTCCTCGACTTGAGGAGGGGCAGCGCGGCGCAGCCGCGCGGGGCGGTGAGTCGCTGTGCAAAATCGACGCTGGATCGATTTTGCTGGATCGATTTTGCTACGGTCAGGACCGCTCATGGCATTTGTCATCCCTTCGACTCCGTTGTGAAAATCGACGCTGGATCGATTTCAGGATCGATTTCACATGCGGAGTTCTTGCGCGCGTCACTTTGCGCGCATGCGGTTGTTCTTTGCGTTGTGCTCGAGCTCGCATAGGCCGAGTGCTTCCATCAGGGGCGGGATGTAGACGCCGAAGCGGCCTCGAAGGCCTTTCTTCAGGCCGTACCAGCCGCCGATGGGATTCCTGGAGGACCGCCCCCAGCCCTCGACCGTTCCTTCCTTGGCCGGCTTCTGCTCGTCGGCGCCGCCCAGTTCAACCCAGTCGCCCGCGGCCGTGAGCATCGCGCGCAGATCGTCGATGCAGCGCGCGTCATAGTGCAAGATTGTCTTGCCGACCGTGCAGACCAGGATCTTCACGCCGTCCTTCTCATCGACATGCATCGTGTATTCGGACGTTCCGGGCGGCGTCTTGAGCGCCCAGGGATTGGTCTTCGTTCGATTGAGTGTAGCCATGTTTCCCCTCACGGTTTCGATCCAAGGATGCCACTTCCCACGCTCTTCGCCTCACCCCTTGATCGCGCCACCGGTCAGGCCGTGGATGAGGTAGCGCTGGACGAACAGGAAGAATATCGCGGCGGGCAGGGCGAAGATCACCGAGGCGGCCATCATCTCGTTCCAGGCGATCGCGTATTGGGTCTGGAACGAGGTGAGGCCGACGGACAGCACCCAGTTGCTCTGCGAGGAGATCAGCGTGCGGGCGAGGAAGAACTCGTCCCATCCCGCCATGAAAGCGAAGACGGTCACGACCACGAGGCCGGGCAGCGCGAGGGGCAGCGTGATGCGATAGAACGCGCCGAGCCGCGTCGCGCCGTCGACCAGGGCCTGCTCCTCGAGCTCGCGCGGGATGCGATCGAAGAAGCCCTTCATCAGCCAGGTCGCCAGCGGCAGCACGAATACCGTGTCGGCGAGCGCGAGGCCGAGCAGCGAGTTGTAGAGCCCGAGCTGGCGATACACGACGTAGAGCGGCACCACGATCAGCGTCGCCGGCAGCATCTGCGAGAACAGGATGAAGATGCCGAAGGCACTGGTGATCCGGCCGCGGAACCGCGACAGCGCATAGCCGGCATTGATCGCGATCACGGTGCAGAAGGACGAGGTCGCGCAGGCGACGACCGCCGTGTTCCACAGCCAGGTCCCGAGCGGCCGTTCGGCGAAGATCTTCGCATAGGCGGCGAAGCTGACGCTGCCCGGCACCAGGCGCGGCGGCCATTCGAACAGGCTCTTGGTCTCGATCGAGGAGACGATCATCCAGTAATACGGGAAGACCACGATGCTCGCGAGGCCGAGCGTGACGACGAAGGCGATCGCGCCGGTGACGCGCTCGTTGCGCAGCGGATTCACGCCGAATCCTCGACGCGTCGCGTCAACCGCACGAAGACGATGCTGAAGGCGAGCAACAGCAGGAGCAGCACGGTGCCGATGGCGGAGGCGTAGCCGATCTTCTGGTACTGGAACGCGGTCGTGTAGGTGAGCACCGACAGCGTCTCGGTCGCGCGCGCCGGTCCACCGCCGGTCATGGTGTAGAGGATGGTCACGCGGCGGAACGAGTTGAGGATCAGCAGCAGCACGAGCACGACATTGACGGCGCGCAGGCCCGGCAGCGTGACGTAGCGGAACCGCGCCCAGGCGCCGGCGCCGTCGACCTTCGCCGCCTCGTAGTGCTCCGCCGGGATGGTCTGCAGCCCGGCGAGCAGGATCAGCATCGCCAGCGGGAATTGCTGCCAGGTGGTCACGAGCACCACGGCGGCGAGCGCGAGGCGCGACTCCGAAAGCCACGCCGCCGGCCGGTCGAGGAGCGCGGCTTCGACCAGCAGATAGTTGATCACGCCGAATTGCGCGTCGAGCATCCACGCGAAGATCAGCACGATCACCACTTCCGGAATCGCCCAGGGCAGGACGAACAGCGTGCGCAGCAGGCCACGCCCCGGCATGCGGCGGTCGAGCAGCAGAGCGAGGCCGAGCCCGGCGAGATAGGTGCAGATCACGGTCGCCAGGGCGTAGACGAAGGTGACCTCGAGCGAGTTCCAGAAACTCGGATCGGCGAGCAGGTCTTCGTAATTGGCGAGGCCGATATAGCGGCCCTGATCGAAGCGCAGGAGGCGCGTGTTGAAGAAGCTCAGCACGATCCCGCGCAGGATCGGATAGAGCAGCAGCGCCGACATCAGCAGCCCGGCCGGCGCCATCAGCCAGATCGGCACCCAGTCGATCCGCAGCCTCGCGGCGGCCCCGGCGAGGCGGGACCGCCGCGGATCTTTCACGAGCGTCAGAGCCGCTTGGCCCAGGCCTCGAGCGTCTTCTGTGCGCCGTCGAGCGCTTCCTGCACGCCGCGCTGGCCCGAGAAGATCTGCGCGAGATGATCGACCACGATCTTGCGGAACTCGTTGGCCTGCACGGAATAGCCGGGCGGCGCATAGCCGAGCCCGCCCGGATATTTCGCGGCGACCTCGGTCATCACGCCGACCCAGGGATTCTCCTTGAGGAAATCCGGGCCCGGCTGGACCGTGGTTCCGGGAATCTGGACCAGCCCCTCGAGCCAGGCGCGCTGCGCCGCTTCAGCGTTGATGATCTCGAGATAGCGGCAGGCCTCGTCGAAGCGCTTCGAGCCCTTGGGAATGGCGTAGAAGGCGCCGCCGGTGATCGCCGCCTTGGTTGCCGTGGGCATCACCGCGAAGCCGACCTGAGGATAGAGTGCCGGGTTGCTGCCTTTTACCTGGGTCATCACCCAGGGTCCGTCGAACAGGAAGCCGACTTTGCCCTCGGCAAACATCGTACGGACGACGGTGCTGTCGAGGCCGCGCGGGCTGAGGCCTTCATCGAGGAAGCGCTTGATCCAGGTGATCGCCTCGACGGTCTTGGGATCGTTCGCGGTGATCGTGCGATCGGGACGCGACCAGTCCGCGCCGAAGCCGATCACCCATTGCATGCTGACGATATAGGTGTGGAGACCGTTGGCGAGATTGTTGTTGAAGCCGTAGCCCCATTGGCCGGTCTTCTCCTTGATCGCTTTCGCCGCGCGGTAGAATTCCTCGATCGTCGTCGGCACGGCGACGCCGGCTTCGTCCAGGAGCTTCTTGTTGTAGAGCAGCGATTGCGGACTCATCGTCAGCGGCACGCCGTAGGTCTTGCCGTCGCGCCGCGCGAAGCTGATCGATGGCGGCAGCGAATCCTTGTAGCTCGAGCGCGCGATGCAGGCATCGAGCGGCGCCAGCAGATCGGCGTCCATCAGCGGCGGCAGCATGTTGGTGAAGACCGGCAGCAGATCGGGCACGTCGCCCGCCGCCATCTGCGTCGTGATCGTGGTCTCGAAGCTCGGCGCCGGGATCAGCGTCGCCTCGACCTTCACCTGCGGCAGCCGCGCCTCGAACTCGGCCCTGCGCGCCTTGTGCCAGACCCCGACATTGCCTTCTTCCCACATCCAGCTCGGATGCTTGAAGCTCGATTGCGCCACTGCCCCGTCGCTCGAAGCGACCAGGATGACGGCAGCGGCGGATACGAGCGTGAGCCAACGACGACGCAGCATGGACATGGAGCCCCCTCCCTTTTGATCGATACAGTCGAGCGCGTAGCGCAGATGCCCTCTCCCTTAGCACGCGCATCGCGACCCGGGAAATTCCTCAGGCTACGCATCCATCTCCGTGACGCTGACCGGCGCACCGCGCGCGAGGCTGGCTTCGATGGCGGCGCAGATACGCACCACTTCGTAGCCGTCGCTCAAGGTGGCGCGCGGCTCCAGGCCGCGATCGATGCAGGCGATGAAATGCTCGGCCTGGATTCGGACGAGCCCGCCGCCCGTGCCGTCACGCTCCCAGTACCGCATCGTGTCGGGGTGATGGATGCCCTCGGCGTCGAAGACGGCGAGACCCTGCTCGAGCGTCTCGACCTTGATCGCCCCTGTCGTGCCGATGATCTCGGCCGCGCCATCGAGCATCGCGCCGGGTGCGGGCGGCAGCCCCCAGCACGCCTCCAGACTGCACAGCGCGCCGCCCTCGAGAGTCAGCAGCACCAGCAGCGCGGTGGGTGATCCATCCCGCGGCACGGCTTGCGCATAGACGCGCTCCACCGCCAGGCCGGTCATGAAGCGCAGCAGATCGACGTCATGCGCGAGCACGTGGAAGGCGAGCCGCGCACGGTCGCCATAGCGCTGCGGTCCCAGCACCGAGCTGTTGCGGCGGAAGACGAGATGGCTGACCGCGCCGATCGCGCCGCCGCGGATGCGCTCGGCGGCGCCGGCGAAACGCGGGTCGTGGCGGAGCAGCTGGCCGACCAGGATGACGGGGCCGGGCCGGGCCTGCGCGGCCGCCATGATCTCGCGCGCCTCGGCGAGCGATGTCGTCAGGGGCTTCTCCACCAGCACATGCTTGCCGGCGGTGAGCGCGGCGAGCAGCGGCTCGCGGTGATGGTCATCCGAGGTTGCGATCACCACCGCATCGATATCGGGCCTGGCGACGAGGGCCGCGGCATCGGCGACGATCTCCACGTCGAGGGTCGCCGCGAGCCGCGCCGCGGCGCACGGGTCGATATCGGCCAGTGCGACGATGCGCACGCCACGCACGCCGCGCAGCGCCATCGCATGGCGGTAGCCCATCAGGCCGCAGCCGACGAGTCCGATGCCGATCCGCGCGATGCTCATGCCTGCCCTCTGCAAATCCCCGGAGCCGCTGGGAGTGATGTGACGGAGCCTCTATTGTAATCCAGGGACTCGGGCGGGAGCTGCGATGAAACAGACTGACAAGACGGGGTTCGCGCTGATCGGCGCCGGGCTGTTCGGCGAGCAGCACGCGCGCGCCTATCAGCGCCATCCTGCCGTTGCCTTCGAGGCGGTCTGCGATCTCGACGCCGCGCGCGCCGAGACGATCGCGGGTCGCTACGGCGGCAGGCGCTGGACGACCGATCTCGCTTCGGTGCTCGAGGATGCGGCGATCCGCGCGGTCTCCGTCGCGACGCCCGACCATGCGCATCGCGACGTCACCATCGCGTGCCTGCGCGCGGGCAAGCACGTGCTTCTGGAGAAGCCGCTGGCGACCAATTCCGCCGACGCGCTGGCCATCGCCGAGGTTGCCGGGCGCTCCAGCGGCAAGCTGATGCTCGATTTCCACAACCGCCTGAACCCGCCGATGGTGGCCGCGCGCGACGCCGTCAAGGCGGGCCAGCTGGGTCAGCCCGCCTATGTCTATGCAAGGCTGTCCAACCG
>JANNTF010000269.1:0-2467 GCA_031403455.1 Alphaproteobacteria bacterium
CATGGGCCGGCACAGCGCGGCGGAGCGCTACGAGATGGCCGGGCGCGACATCCGCGCCGTGGCGGCGACGCTCGGCGACCAGCCGTTCATGACGGGAGACAACCCGCGCGGCCTCGACGCCACGGCCTATCCGTTCATATCCGGCATCGTCGACGCGCCCTTCCCCTCGCCCGCCGTGGATGAAGTGCGGCGGCACGCCAATCTGATGGCCTATTGCGGACGCATGCAGGCGCGCTTCTTCGGCGCCTGATCGCCGCCACGCCCGCGAAAACGGTGGCGTGGCATGCGCGATCGAGGCAGCGTCGTAGGCATGACGTCGGCCTCCAGGCTCGGCGACGCGCTCGCGCGCATCGCCACGGACGAACCGCGATGGCTCGCCGCCTTCGCGCGCATGATCGCGACGCAGACGAGCTTCCCGCCAGGGGAAGGCTACGGCGCCTTCGCGGATCTGATGGAAGCGATCTTCGCGCCGCTCGGCTTCGGATTTCGCCGCGTCGAGGTGCCGGCCGCGCTGTGGAGCGGCGCCGGCACCCAGGCGCACGGCGCACGCATCAACCTGATCGCCGCGCGACGCACGGGCAAGCCGGTGTGCTCGATCTACTTCCACGTCGACACGGTGCCGCCCGGTGCGGGTTGGAGCCGCGCGCCGTTCGAGCTGACTCGCGAAGCGGATCGGCTCTACGGCCGCGGCACCGCCGACATGAAGGGTACGATCGTCGCGACTCTGGCGGCGCTGCTCGCCGCCGACGCGGCGGGCGTCGCGCTCGCCTACGATCCCGTGCTGCTGTTCTGCACCGACGAGGAAGGCGGGCTGTATCCGGGTGTGCGCTGGCTGGCCGAGCAGCGGCTCATCGAAGGCCATGTCCTATGCCTGAATGGCGGCGCCGCGCCGCGCGTCTGGGCCGGCTGCTTCGGCAGTCTCGATCTCGCGATCCGCGTGCTCGGCCGCTCCGCCCATTCCGGCGATCCCGTCGGCGGCATCAATGCGGTCGAGGAAGCGCTGCCAATCCTCGTTGCGCTGCGCGAACTCGGGGGTCGCGTGGCGACGCGCGTCTCCGCATTGCCGCCGCCGCCGCATCTCGAGGGCCGGCCGTTGACGGCGCGCCTCAGCATCACTGCGATCCAAGGCGGCGCCAAGGGCTCGGCGCTGCCCGGCGCATGCACGATCATCGTCAACCGCCGCTATCCGCCGGAGGAAGAATTCGCCGCCGTGCGCGCCGAGCTCGAGCAGACGATTCGTGCCGCTGCACGCGGCACACGCGCCCTCGGCGTCGAGATCGACCTCGTCGGTCACCTCACGCCCGTCGCCGCCCCCGATGCCGGGCCCTATTGGCCACGCTGGTGCGACGCGGTCGCGTTCAGTTTCGGCTATCCGCGCGACGGGTTTCGGCGCTGGGGCGCCTCATCGAGTTCCGACATGGGCTTCGTGCAGCAGGCCGGGATCGCCAATATCCTGCTCGGCGGCCTGAGCCGTCCGGAGCGCAATGTCCACGCCGCCGACGAGCACACCACGATCGGCGACGTCACCGCGCTCGCCCGGGCGCTGCTCGTCTATCTTGCGGACTCGGTTCCAGGCATCGATCCGGCGTAGCCTGCGGCCTGGAAGCTCCAGAGGGGACAGGACCATGAACCGTTTGACCACGATCGATCGTCGCCGCTTCATCGCCGGATCGGGCGCGCTCGGCGCCGGGCTGGTCCTGCACCAGAACGCGGCGCGCGCGCAGGCCGTGCCGCGGCGCGGCGGGACCTTGCGCATGAGCGTCGATCAGGCGGTCGCCAAGCTCAACCCGCTCGCCACGCGGGTGAACCCCGAGTATCTCGTCGCGGAGCTGCTCTATAGCGGACTGACGCGTCTTGGCGTCGATATGACGCCCGTTCCCGACCTCGCCGAATCCTGGAACGCCTCGGCTGATCTGACGCAATGGAGCTTCAAGCTGCGCAGCGGTCTCGTCTTCCATGACGGCACGCCCTGCACATCTACCGACGTGGTCGCGAGCTTCGAGGCGATGCTCGATCCCAAGACCGCTTCGCCCGCCCGCCAGAATATCGGCCCGATCGACAAGGTGAGCGCGAGCGACGCGACGACGATCGTGTTCACGCTCAAGGCGCCGTTTGCCGATCTGCCGGTTTCGCTCGCTTACACAAACGCGCGCATCGTGCCCAAGGCGATTCTCGATTCGGGCATGCAGCGTCTCGACCGCGAAGCGATCGGGTCAGGCCCGTTCAAGCTCGTCTCTTTCGAGCCCGAGCGCCTGGTCGTCGTGCAGCGCAATGAGCGCTACTACGATCCGCTGCGCCCCTATCTGGATCGTATCGAGATCGTGATCTATCCGGATCCGACCGCGGAAGGCTCGGCGCTGATGTCCGGCCAGACCGATCTCACGCTCAGCACCCTGCCGACGGAGTTCGCGCGGCTGCAGCGCGCGCCCGGCGTCAAGACGATGCGCACGCCGTCGGGTCAGTTCTG
>JANNTF010000270.1:0-1045 GCA_031403455.1 Alphaproteobacteria bacterium
ACCACGCGCAGGCCCTGCAGTCCATGGACCCGCAGCGCTGAATCGACGACGTTCGCCGCGGGATCGGGTCCCATGCGGCAGGTGCTCACGGGATGGAACACCGTCGAGCCGCGCCGACGCGCATCGGCCAACAGCTCGGCATCGGTTTGCACCTGCGCGCCGGGCTGCATCTCCTCGGCGATCACCGCAGAGAGCGCCGGTGTCGCCGCCAGGCGCCGCATCAACTTCGAACCTTCGATCATCTCCTGCACATCATGCTCGGTCGCGAGCGAGTTGGGAAAGATCGCCGGCGCGACATTGGGATCGGCGGAGACGATCTGCAGATGGCCTCGGCTGGTCGGGCGGCAGGGCTGCGCGCTGAGCAGGAATCCCGGAAATGGATCCGGGCTCATCAGCGCGCGCTTGCCGGGCGGCGCCTTGGTGTAGCTGACCGGCGAGAAATAGAGCTGGATGTTGGGCCGATGGAGACCGGCGCGCGAGCGCACGAAGCCGCCGCCCTGATTGACGCTGAGCGCCAGCGGCCCGCGGCGGCTCGCGACATAGCGCAGCCCCGCGCGCAATTTGCCCCACCAGGACCCAAGCTCCTGATTGAGCGTCGCCACGCGCGAGCGATAGAGATGATCGACGCAGAGATGATCCTGGAGATGGCGCCCGACCGCGGGCGAGTCGTGGACGATCGCGATGCCCAGGGGCTTCAGGATCTCCGCGGGCCCGACTCCCGAGAGCTGCAGCAGCTGCGGTGAATTCACCGAACCCGCGGCGAGGATGATCTCGCGCCCGGCGCGCACGCTGTGGCGCTGTCCATGCTGGATGTAGTCGAGCCCGACCGCGCGCCGGCCGTCGAAGCGGAGCTGGACCGCGAGCGCATGAGTCTCCACGCGCAGATTGGGCCGCTTCATCGCGGGATGGAGATAGGCGCGCGACGCGGACATGCGCAGGCCGTTGCGTGTCGTGATCTGATAGAGCCCGACGCCCTCATGCTCGGGACCGTTGAAGTCGGGACTCCTGGGCAGCCCGAGTTCCTCGCCGGCGCGCAGGAAGTCGC
>JANNTF010000271.1:0-1033 GCA_031403455.1 Alphaproteobacteria bacterium
GACAGATCCTGCGCGAAGGGATCATGCGGCACCAGCAACGGCGCGAAGATCGCGGTGAACAGCGCGATGCCGACGACGACGGCGCCGATCAGCAACCCGGCCTTGCGAAACGCCTTCACGATGCGCGCAGCCGCGGATCGAGCACGGCGTTGAGCAGATCGGCGCCGAGCGTCAGCACGATGTAGATGCAGGCGAGCAGCAGCACGACCGCCTGCACGGTGGGGAAGTCGTTCTTGGAGATCGACTCCCAGGCGAGGAAGCCGACGCCGTGCAGCGCGAACACGGTCTCGATCACGATCGAGCCGCCGAGCATGAAGCCGAGCTGCACCGCCGCGATCGAGACCACCGGCATGGCGGCGTTGCGCGCGGCGTGCTTGAGCACGATCGAGCGCCGCGACAGGCCCTTGGCGCGCGCGGTGCGGATGTAGTCGGAGCCGAGCGCGTCGATCATCCCGCTGCGCGTGAGGCGCATCATGCCGGGGATGGCCGAGAAGGCGAGCACGATGCCGGGCATCACGAAATGCTCCCAGGATCCGGTTCCGGAGATCGGCAGCCAGCCGAGATGCAGGCCGAATGTGATCATCAGGATCAGGCCGAGCCAGAAGGACGGCATCGCCTGTCCGATCAGCGCCACGATCGAGATCAGGCGGTCGGTCGGCCGGCCCTCCTTGAGCGCGGACACGATGCCGAGCGGCAGCGCGACGACGACCGCGATCGCGAGTCCGACCAGCCCGAGGGTGAAGGTGATCGGCAGCCGATCCATGATCAGCTTGGCGACGCGCTCCTTGAAGAAATAGGACTGTCCGAAATCGCCGATGATCGCGCGCCCGACCCAGTCGAAATATTGCTGGATCAACGGACGGTCGAGGCCATAGGCCTTGCGGATGATCGCGATGTCCTCGGCGGTGGCGTTGGCGCCCGCGATCGCGGTCGCGACTTCCGCCTACACCCTGCCCAAAAAGCGCGTGTCATTCAGCCTCTTCCGTGACAACCTGGATCGCGACCCGAAGGACGAGGACATCTCGATCCACGG
>JANNTF010000272.1:0-1475 GCA_031403455.1 Alphaproteobacteria bacterium
GGAATTTCGAAATCCGCTAGCAGCTGCTGCGTTTCGATGACGTCATGAATGAACAGCGCTAGGTGATCTACTAGCAGCGACGCGACATCATGCGCGCCGACGAAGTGCAGGATCGTATGCTCGACTATCGGCACGAGACGATCGCCGACATGATCCAGCGCTGCATTCCCGAGAATGCTTATGCCGAGCAATGGGACATGAAGACTCTGCACGACGACGTGCAACGGATCTTCGGTCTCGATCTGCCGGTGGCCGACTGGGCCAAGGAGGAAGGCATCGCGGAAGAAGAGATCCGCACGCGCCTGACCGACGCCGTCGATCGCCACATGGCCGAGAAGGCCGCCAATATCGGCCCCGAGCTGATGCGCGTGGCGGAGAAATCCATCCTGATCCAGGTGCTCGACCAGCACTGGAAGGAGCATTTGCTCAACCTCGACCATCTGCGCCAGGGCATTCATCTGCGCGGCTATGCGCAGCGCGATCCGCTCAACGAGTACAAGAAGGAAGCGTTCGAACTTTTCCAGGGTCTGCTCGGCCAGGTGCGCGAGACCGTCACTCAGATCCTCGCTCGGCTGCAGGTGCGCGTCGAGGAGCCGGTCGATCCCTTGTTGCAGGAGGGGCCGCCTTCGCCGGATTTCTCGCGCCTCCAGCAAACCACGATCGATCCGGCGACTCGCGACGAGGATGGCGACGAGATCGACGACGATCAGCCCGTGGACACCCAGACCGCGCAGATCACGCGGCCAGCGGCGCGTCAAACGATCACGCCGGTGCCGACCGACCCATCGACTTGGGGCAAGGTTTCGCGCAACTCGGCTTGCCCCTGCGGTTCAGGCAAGAAGTACAAGCATTGCCACGGGCGCGTTTGAGCGACTGAGCACGACCGCCGCCTGAACGCCGTAAAATCGGCGGCAACCATGGCGTGCGCGAAGGGCTGCGGAGCCGCGCAGGGATTGCGGAATGCAGCGATCTTGGATCTGTCGGATCGGCTTACAAAGCGACTCGGACTGATTTCTAAGTGGCTGATAAGTCAAGGCCCGGGGATTGGCACATCGATTGCTAACTAACCGTTAAGGACCGGGTGTGACCCCGATCCGCAAGACGGCGTCGCTTCCGATTGTGCCAACCGTCGGCGGCGAAGCACTTACGGCGGCTGCGGGGTTTCGCAGCCGCCGCCTCATTTTTGGGGCGCCGCGCGTGCGAACTCAGCCGCCCGGTGCCTCGGGTAGGCAGGCAGCGCCGGGTCCAAGCGGGCGCTGCATGATCACGCTGTCGACCCATCGGCCGAGCTTGAATCCGACCGCCTCGATCACCCCGACATGCCGGAAGCCGAACCGCTGATGCAACCTGATCGAGGGCGCATTGGCGCTATCGCCGATCACGGCAATCATCTGACGCGCGCCGAACATCGTGGCGGCGGCAATCAGCTGCGGCATCAACTGCGAACCCACACCGGCTCGAATCCGGGTCGGCTC
>JANNTF010000273.1:0-5613 GCA_031403455.1 Alphaproteobacteria bacterium
GCGTCAATGACGCCCTGCGGTTCCAGGAATCGGCGACGAGCCTCATCGCCCCGTCGGGCGAGTGTCAGGCGTTTCTTCCCTATGGTCAGGACGGCGTGTTGGCGCAGGCCCTGAAGCTCGCGGAGGCAACCGGTCTGCTCGCGACGCGATACGCACCGCAGCGCTATCGAGATTTCGGCGAGGCTTGAATGCGAATGACGCCGCGCCGCGCGGCGCCGTAACGCACCGTTAATGCGCGAAGCATGACGCGGTGATCCCTCCGACGCGGCGAAAGCCGATGGCGCTGGCCCGCCTTAACCCTCCGACAATGGAAGCGCCCTAGTCTTCGGACGATCTCCTCCAATTCAGATGAGCGGCTCGGCCATGACTAGTCTGCGCATTCTCTCGATCCGCCAATGGCTGTTCGCCTTCGTTGGCGGCAGCCTGACGATGGTCGTGCTGCTCTCGACGATCGGGTTCCGGATCTCGGGTCATCTCGCCGACGCGCTCGATCGCTCGACCATGATTGCGGTGGCCCTGCGCAATCACCAGCGGGTCGACATGATGCACGACGCCATCCGCGGCGATGTGCTGCTGGCCCTGCGCGGCGCGGCGCGCGGCGATGCGCGGGCCGTGACCGAGGCCTCCAGCGCGTTGGCCAGGCATGCCATCGATCTGCGCGAGCGCCTTGCGGCCAACGCGCAGCTGCCGCTGCCGGATGCCATCCACCGTCAGATCGGCGCGGCCGGCCCGACCCTCGATCGCTACCTGCGCAGCGGATCGGAGCTGATCGACCTGGCCGTCCGAGACGCAGCCGCCGCGGATCAGCGGTTCGGCGTCTTCATGGAGAGCTTCACCGCGCTTGAAGACCGCATGGGTGAAGTCAGCGGCAAACTCAACACCATCGCGGCCGAAATCCAGGCGACGGGAAGCGCGAGCGCGCAGTCCGCGCATCGTACGATCAGCTTGATCACCGGCTTCGCCGTGGTGTTCACGCTGCTGGTTGCCCTGCTCGCCACGCGCAGTATCACGGGATGGATCGCCGCGATGGTCAGCACGATGACCAGACTGGCGCATGGCGATCACGAGGTCGACGTGCCCGGCCTGGGCCGCCAGGACGAGATCGGCGACATGGGCCGCGCCCTGGAAATCTTCAAAGCCAACTCGATCAAAGTCCGCGAGTTGACGGCGCAGCAGGAAACGGAACGCAACCGCGCCGAGCAGGACCGCGTCGCGGCGCTGCAGAGCATGGCGGACATCATCGAACGCGAACTGGCCGCAACCGTCGATCGCATCGCGGAACGCACCGGTCGCATGAAGCAGAACGCCACCGATACGGAAGCCGCGGCGGCCCGCGCCGGACTCAACTCGGGTTCCGTCGCGGCGGCCTCCGAAGAGGCGCTGGCCAACGCCCAGGCCGTGGCGTCCGCGTCCACCGAGCTCGCCGCGTCGATCGACGAGATCGCCCATCAGGTCGTCCGCGCAACGGCCGCGACGCACTCCGCGCGACAGACCGGCGAAGCGACGAAGACCTCCATCGATGCGCTGGCGAACGTGGTCACCCGGATCGGCGACGTCACGCGTCTGATTTCCGAGATCGCGAGTCAGACCAATCTCCTCGCGCTCAATGCCACGATCGAGGCGGCGCGGGCGGGTGAAGCGGGCAAGGGATTCGCGGTCGTGGCCGGCGAGGTCAAGAACCTCGCGACCCAGACCTCGCGATCGACCGACGATATTTCGCGCCTGATCGAGGAGATCCGACGCTCGACGGAGCAAACCGTCCGGAACGTCACGCGCAACACCGAGGAACTCGTCAACATCGACTCCATCACCGCAGCGGTCGCCGCCTCCGTCGAGCAACAGGCCTCGGCGACCCGCGAGATCTCCCGCAATGTCGAGGAGACCTCCAGCGCCTCGCGCGAAGTCGCCGCACGCATCGCGGAAGTGTCGACCGAAACCCGGGCGACCGCGGATTTCGCCAAGATCGCGACGACGATGTCGAAGGAGGTCGACGACATGATCACCACAACGCGCTCGACGGTGATTCGCGCGCTGCGCACATCGATCGAACAGATCGACCGACGTCATGCGCCCCGCTACGCGGTGGCGATCGAGGGCGATATCGACGTCGCGGGCCGGCGCGAGCGTGTCGGCGTAGCGGATCTGTCGCGCGGCGGGGCGCAGCTCGCCTGCGACATCGGCATCGCTCAATCCGGACGCCTGTCGATCACGGGGCTCGGATGCCCCGCCATCGGTTTCAACGTCGTCGCGGGCGGCGACGGACGCGCGCATGTTCGCTTCGTCGGCACCGAGAAGGAACTCGAGCAGATCGGGCTCGCCATCGACCGCCTCGTGGCCGGACAGGCGCGCGTGGCCTGACCGCGGCCAAGCCACCCCATCACGCCATCGCGCGACCGATCGTCATCGAATCACCCTGCGACCCAACCAGCAAAGAGCCGACACATGAACCATCTCCTGCTTCCCTTCACGCATCGGTTCATCACGTTGACGGCGGCGGTCGCGGCGACCATCGTGCTCGGCGCGCTGTCGCTGGGGTCGCCGTTGCTGCTGATTCCCTGCGCGCTCGCCGGCGCCCTGACGCTGGTCGGCGTCCACGATCTCGTCCAGACGCGTCACAGCATCCTGCGCAGCTACCCGATCGCGGCGCATCTGAGATTCCTGCTCGAGGACATTCGGCCGGAGATCCGCCAGTACTTCCTCGAGAGCGACTCCGAAGGCGCGCCCTTCGCGCGCAAGAAGCGCTCGATCGTGTATCAGCGCGCGAAAGGGCAGCTCGACAAGGTGCCGTTCGGCAGCCAGCTCGACGTCTATCAGACGTCGTTCGAGTGGCTGAATCACTCGATCGTCGCTGCCGAGCCGGCGCGCACGCCGTTTCGCGTGATCATTGGCGGGCCGCAATGCCGGCAACCCTACTCGGCATCGATTTTCAACATCTCCGCGATGAGCTTCGGCGCACTCAGCGCCAACGCCATCCGCGCGCTCAACAAGGGCGCCAAGCGCGGCGCGTTCGCGCACGACACCGGCGAAGGCGGGCTCAGCGACTATCACCGCGAACATGGCGGCGATCTGATCTGGGAGATCGGCAGCGGGTATTTCGGGTGTCGCAACGCCGATGGCAGCTTCTCGCCCGATCAATTCGCGACGACGTCGCGCCTCGATCAGGTGAAGATGATCGAGATCAAACTCTCACAGGGCGCCAAGCCCGGGCATGGCGGTGTGCTTCCCGGCGCCAAGGTGTCGCCGGAGATCGCGCGCACGCGCAACGTGCCCGTTGGTGTCGACTGCATCTCTCCGCCACGGCACAGCGCGTTTTCCACGCCGCTCGAGTTGATGCGATTCATCGAGAAGCTGCGTGAGCTGTCCGGGGGCAAGCCCGTCGGATTCAAACTCTGCATCGGCCATCGCTGGGAATTCCTGGCGATCTGCAAGGCGATGTTGGACACCGGCATCACGCCCGATTTCATCGTCGTCGACGGCACCGAAGGCGGAACGGGCGCCGCGCCACTGGAGTTCCTCGACCATGTCGGCATGCCGATGCGCGACGCGGTCTCCTTCGTCCACAACGCGCTGATCGGCGTCAATCTGCGCGACCGCATCCGCATCGGCGCCGCGGGCAAGATCACATCGGCCTTCGACATCGCCCGCGTGATTGCGCTCGGTGCGGATTGGTGCAACGCCGCACGCGGCTTCATGTTCGCGCTGGGTTGCATTCAGGCCCAATCCTGCCACACCGACCGCTGTCCGACCGGGGTCGCGACGCAAGATCCGATCCGCCAACGCTCGCTCGTCGTCGACGACAAGTCGGAGCGGGTCTTCCGCTTCCATGATTCGACGCTCAAGGCGCTGGCCGAAGTCGTGGCCGCGGCCGGCCTCGATCATCCAGGCCAGCTCACGCCCGGCCATTTCTCCAAGCGCGTGGCGGGCAATCGCATCGAGAGCTTCGCGCGAGTCTGGCCGCTGCTGGAGCCCGGCGCATTGCTCGCGGGAACCGAGGACGAGCGCTTCAAGGAGGCGTGGGCGAGCGCCCGGGTCGACAGCTTCGCCGCGGCGACGCCACCCCGCGTGATCCGCAGCGTTCGCGCGGCCCCCGCCGGTCCGGGCGAAAGGATCCTCGCCCGCTCCAACGTGGCCGAGGCCTCCCGCGCCACCTGATCGATCGCGCGCGATCCGCATCCCGGCGTTAGAGTGAGGGCCGAGCCGGGTTCTTGCGCGAGGCGCCTTTCATGACTGCGATCGATCTGCGTTCCGACACCGTGACCAAGCCGTCAGCCGGGATGCGCGCGGCGATGGCCGCCGCCCCCGTCGGCGACGATCAGTACGGCGAGGATCCATCGGTCATCGAGCTGCAGACCGCGGTAGCGGCGCTTCTGGGCAAGGAGGCCGCGCTGTTCGTGCCGAGCGGCACCATGGCCAATCAGATCGCGCTGAAACTGTTCACGCGGCCCGGCGACGACGTGATCGTCAGCCAGGAGAGCCATGCGGTCTGGCACGAGGCTGGCGCCAGCGGCGCCAATGCCGGCGTGCAATTCACGCCTGTCGGCACAGGCGGCGTGTTCACCTGCGAGGACATGCTCGCGGCGTTAAAACCGCCGGGGCACGTGATTTTCCCGGCGACAAGTCTGGTCGAGATCGAGAACACGCATAACCGCGGCGGCGGCCTGGTATTCCCGCAAGCCCAAGCCGAAGCGATCTGCCGCGAGGCGCGTGCGCGCGGCGCCGCGAGTTTCCTCGACGGCGCCCGCCTATTCAACGCCGCGGCGGCGAGCAATCGGCCTGCCGCCCAGCTCGCCGCCCCGTTCGATCTCGTCTCGATCGCGCTGTCGAAGGGGCTCGGCGCGCCGATCGGCAGCGTCCTGGCCGGGCGCAAGGACGACATCGCGCGCGCGGTTCGCTATCGGCGCATGTTCGGCGGCGCGCTGCGTCAGGCCGGGATCATCGCCGCGGCCGGAAGCTTCGCGCTGCACGAGAATCTCGGCCGGCTCGGCGAGGATCACGCCCATGCCCGGCTGATCGCCGAGGCGATCGCGCCGAGCGCTGCCGTCGCGCTCGATCTCGCGACCGTGCAGACGAACATCGTCGTCTTCCATCTCAAGCCGGGCGCGCCGGATGCCGCTGCGGTCGTCGCCGCGGCGCGTGCGCGCGGCGTGCTCGTCCTCGCCTTCGCGGCGCGCACGGTACGCGCCGTCACGCATCTCGACGTGACGCGCGCGCAATGCGTGACGGCAGGCGAGGTGCTGCGCGCCGTGGTCGAGGGAAGATGATCCGCGCCGCGGTGCTCAGACGCGGCAAGCAGCCCAGCTTGGCTCAGGACGCAGATGCGCAACCGCGCCACGATCGCTAGTCTGTGCGACGAGCCGTCATTCAGGGAGAAGCCAGTGGCCAACGACATCACCATCCGTAATCCCGTCCGTGAGCGCATCGCCGCCGGCGGCATCGCGCTCGGCGTCGGCGTGCGCGTCGCGCGCGGGATCGAGATCGCCAAGCTCATGAAGGTCGCCGGCTTCGACTGGCTGTTCATCGATCTCGAGCACGGCCAGATGTCGATCGACCAGGCCTGTCAGATGTCCGTGGCGGCGCTCGATGCCGGCATCGCGCCGCTGGTGCGCGTGCCGA
>JANNTF010000274.1:0-9193 GCA_031403455.1 Alphaproteobacteria bacterium
GCGTTGATGGACACCTTGATCCAGCTGCGTCAGCCGCAGTTGTCGCAGAAGCCAGACGAGGCCGGCCTCTCGCATGCGCTGACCGAAGCGCTACCGCCGATGCCGCAGGAACTGCTCACCGACGTCGCGCAAGCCCTGAACCAGCTGGAGGAAGACCGCCGCCAGCTCGACGAACTCAAGGGCCTGGCCAAGGCGGTGGAGCGTTTCGATCTGCGCTACCGCGTCTACGCCGGCATGCTGACGCGCCGCCAGGCGCGCGAACTGCGCCAGGCGCAGACCGATTTCGACAACGCGAGCCAAGAGCGCAACCAGGTACAAGCCGACTTGCAGGCCGCCTTGACCGCAGAGATGCAAGCGCAGCAGACCCAGGAGCAGGCCGACCGCACGCTGGTCGTCCAGCGCACGCGTCAGGAGACGCTGCAGTCCGACCCGATCAATCAGGATGCGAACCGGCTTGAAGGCGCGGAGAAAGAAGCCCTCAAGCGCCACGCGTCCGTGAAGACGGAGCAGACCGACTGCAGCCAGGCCCGCACTCGCTGGGAGCACGAGCAACAGGCCAGCCTGCAAGCCGCGCAGCGCGCGACGCAGGCCGAGCAGGCGCTGCTGGCCGTGCGCCGCGAAGGCGCGGGGCACGCCGACGGCGCCGGTGTGGCTGCCGCATTCGGCAACAACCCGCTGGCCGCGCTGGCCCCACTCGAGCTGGCCAACCTTGACGCGCGCGAGTTCGACGCCGCACCCACGGCGCTGCGCCACGCGGTGGCCGCGCGCCGCGATCAGTTGACGCTGCTCCAACGCCAGCACCGCGAGTTGCAGCAAGCCGGCATGGCGCTGGCGCAGCGTCAGGAGGCGCAGCGCGAGCGCCAGGGGGAGCTGGAACAAGCGGCAGAACGCCGCGGCACGGCCGATGCTGCGGTCGAACACGCCGGGCAGGCACTGGTCGAAGCCTGGAAAGCCCATTGCGCGGGCCTGGCGCAGCTTCGACTGGACGACGGCGATCCGCTGGAAGCCTTGAGCGAATGGGTGCTGCTCGCTGGTCCCGACAGAGAGGGCGACAACCCCGCTCGGCAAGCCTTGCAAGCGGCGCAACAGCAAGCCAGCGTGCGGCATGCGTCGCGGCAGGTCGCCTTCGACACGCAGCGCGATGCACTGCAAAGCGAACGTGAAGAGCTGGAAGCCGAGCGCGAGCCGCTGCGCGCCGGCCGTGATGCCGCCCCGCCGCTGCCCTACACGCGCATGGCCGACACGCGCTCGACCGACATCGGCAGCCCGCGTGCCGGCGCGCCGCTGTGGCAGCTCGTCGATTTCCATGACCACGTCGACGGCGCGCAGCGCGCGGGTCTCGAAGCTGCGCTCGAAGCCTCGGGACTGCTCGACGCCTGGGTCACGCCCGATGGCGCGATGTTTGTCGCCGAGGACGGCAACCCACTCTGGCTCGACACCCAATGGGCCCAGCGCCCGCGCGCGCCGGGCGCATCGCTGGCCGGCTGGTTGCGGACCGACATACCCGCCGATGCGTCAGTGCAAGCCGCCACCGTCGAACGCCTGCTCGCCAGCGTGGCCTGCGGCGGCGTGAATGATGCCGCCGAAGCGTGGATGGCATCCGATGGACGCTTCCGACTCGGCACACTGGCGGGCGCATGGAGCAAACCGCAGGCGGTCTATATCGGCCATGCCGCCCGCGCGATGGCGCGTCGGCAGCGCCTTGAAGCGATCGCGCAGCGCCTCGACCGCCTGCACAGCGAAAGCACGGCCGTGGCGCTACAGCTCGAGCAGCTCGAGGCCGACCGGCGCCAAGCCGAACACGAATGGCGCAGCGCCCCTTCCGACGAGCCCTTGCGCCAGGCGCTTACGACCACCGCCGCCTACGCCCGCGAAATCCAGACTGCCCGCACCCGGCTGGACCAGGCCGATGCCCAGTGCCGTGACGCAGAGCAAACCGAGCACGCGGCACGCGACCGCTTGCAGCACGACGCCACGGACATGCGCCTGCCGCTGGCGGCGGAGGCGCTGGCTCCCATCGAATCCGCATTGCAAGCTTTCAACGACGCGCAATACCGGCTGGTGCAGGCGGCGCAGGAATGGCGGCGCGCGCAGCCCGAGCTGCTGTTGCAGCAGTCGCGTGGAGCCGAGGCGCTGGCGCAGTTGCAGGAGCGCGAAGAAAGGCTCGCGGCCAGCCGCATCGAAGCCGACGAAGCGCGGACGCGTTTCGAGGTGCTGCGCGAGACCGTCGGCGCGCAGGTCGATGGCCTGCGCCAGCAATTGGCCGAAGCGCGCCTAGCTGTGCGCGCCGCCGATGCGGCCCAGCGTTTGGCCATCGAAGCGCGCCGCCTGGCCGGCGAGGCCCGTGCACGCGCCAGTGCCGAGAGCGAAAGCGCCGACAGCATGCTGACCCAGCGCACCGAAGCACGCGCCACGGCGGTCGCACGCCTTCAACGCTTTGCCGTCAGCAGCCTGCTGTCGTCCGCGCTGCCCGACCTCGAACTGCCCGACCTGCGCAGCATCTGGACCATCGACCCCGCGCTGACACTCGCGCGCCGCATCGAACAGGCGCTCGCGCGCATCAACGATGACGATGCCGGCTGGAGCCGCATGCAACGGCAGATCACCGAGGACCTGCAGGAACTGCAGCGTGCGCTGAGCGCGCTCGGCCACCAGGCGCCGGCCGAGCCCAGCGACTGGGGCTTCGTCGTACACATCATCTATCACAACCGCCCCGAGCGTCCCGACCAGCTCGCGCTGCGGCTGGCCGACGACATCCACCAGCGCAGCGAATTGCTCACGGCGAAAGAAAGCGAGGTGCTCGAGAACTACCTGCAGGCCGAGATCGCCGCCGAAGTGCAACGCCTGCTCCGCGCGGCCGAGACGCAGGTGCAGGCCATCAACCGAGAACTGCACAAGCGACCGACCTCCACCGGCGTGCGCTACCGTCTGCAATGGCAGCCGCTGGGTGAAGACGAAGGCGCACCGGTCGGACTCGACGCCGCGCGCCGGCACCTGCTCAACACCAGCGCGGATCTTTGGTCGGCCGAAGACCGGCGTGTCGTCGGCGCCATGCTCCAACAGCGCATCAGCGCCGAGCGCGAACGCGCCGATGCAGATCCGGGAAGATTGGTGGGCGATGTCGGCGGCAGCATGGCCGATCAGCTGGCGCGTGCACTCGACTACCGCCACTGGCACCGCTTCCGTGTCGAACGTTTGCAGGACGGCCAATGGCGCAAGCTCTCGGGGCCGGCCTCCAGCGGCGAGCGCGCCTTGGGCCTGACGGTGCCTCTCTTTGCCGCCATCGCCAGTTTCTACGGCCAGGGCAGCAACCCGAACGCACCGCGCCTGATGCTGCTCGATGAGGCCTTCGCCGGCATCGACGATGCGGCGCGGGCGCATTGCATGGGGCTGATCCGTGAGTTCGACCTCGACTTCGTGATCACGAGCGAACGCGAGTGGGCGTGCTATGCCGAACTGCCCGGCGTTTCGATCTGCCATTTGCAGCGGCGCGAAGGCATCGATGCGGTGTTCGTCTCGCGCTGGACCTGGGACGGCCGCGCCAAGCGGCGCGACGACGATCCGAACCGACGGTTCGCACCGACATGAATCGCGTGGACCCGCATTTGCGCAAACTGCTCGGCGGCGACGAACTGGCGGCGCTGCGCCGGCGTCTGCGCCGCCATTTCGAGCGCGCGGCGCCGGGCGCGCCGCCGGGTCTGCTGCGCCTGGGCTCACTGAGCCCCGCGGAACGTGAAGCGCTGGCCCTGCTGACGGGGCGCCCGCCGCGAGACACGAAATCGATGCAGATCGACGTCCATCTCCTCGATGCAGCGCTGCGCGACGCCCGCATCTCAGGCTCGCTGCGGGAGGCGCTCGAACAGATCGACGGCCCCATCGTGCACCTCGCATCGGTGCGCGCCGCGGTCGAGGCGAGCTGGTCCGCCGTGGTCACGGCTTGCACGCACCCCGCACTCGCCGGCTACCTGCAGGCGCCGGTCGCGCTCGGGTTGCTCAAGCGCCTGGCGCTGCAGGACGCCTCGGCCGCCCAGCATCTGCTCGAACGCGCGGATGCCGTGCTGCGCCGCCTGCCGGCCGGCGGCTTGGCGCGCGCGCAACTGGCTGCCGAGATGCTCGGCAACGCGCATGCGCTGGACACCGGCCAAGCCACCGCGACGTTGGTGCTGGCCGCCTGGCGCGAGATCGAAAAGCGTCAGTCGGGCTTCGGCGATCCCGATGACCGACCTGAAGAACGCAGCCGCGACATCTGGGCGCGGGCCGGCGTGCTGGTCAATGAACTGGCTCGGCCGGCGCTGCTGCTGAATCTGCCTGTGCAGGTCAACGAGGAGCCGGTGTGCACAGCCGGCGAACCCGCCTACCTGTCACTGCGCCGGCTGCTGCGCGCGCCGCCACGCTGGGCGGTGGCCGGCCTGGCCGTGTTCGTGTGCGAGAACCCCAATCTGGTTGCCATCGTCGCCGATCGGCTCGGCGTCCGTTGCGGCCCGCTGGTCTGCACCGACGGGATGCCGGCGGCGGCGCAGCGCACCCTGCTCACTCAGTTGACGCAAGCCGGCGCCCACCTGCGCTATCACGGCGACTTCGACTGGGCAGGGCTGCAGATCGCCAATCACGTCATGCGCGTCTGGGGAGCACATCCCTGGCGTCTCGGCACCCTGGACTACGAAGCGGCGGCGAGCGCGTCGCACACGCGGCGCGATCTGGCCGCAGCCTCCATCGTCGCGTCATGGGATGGCGCGTTGGCCCCGGCGATGCAACGCCACGGCTTAGCCATCGCCGAAGAAGCCGTGGCTGCGTCCCTATTGGGAGACCTTCGCCAGGACTGAAGCACGCGAGACGTGGTGGCTCATCCACGACACTCCGCATTCGCGCAATTCGCCACTCCGCGCAACACGGCCGCGTCGCAGCCAGCATGATTTCGTCGACGGCTACGCGCGCCACATGCGCGATGCGCTGCCGCATGCCTCGTTCATCGGCTTCACCGGTACGTCGGTCGCGAAGGCGTTGCCGCTCGGGGTCTGATAGGTCTCGAGAATGAACGAGGCGTCGACGGCGATGCCGAGGGCAACGACAACGGCAACCAGAAACGCGCGCATCAAATCGTCCCATCAGTGACGTGATCGACTTGATGGACGCCCATGGCCGCGATCACCAGGGCAATTCGACGGCGTAGTCGTCGAGCCGCGGCTCGGTCTTGATCAGACCCTGATCCTTGAGGAACGTGGCGAAGCGGGCGTAGCGCGCGCGGTCGAGTGCGGCGGGCGAATGGGCGAAGCGCGGCAGCGTGTCGCGCCAGGCGCGGCGATTGAGTTCGTTGTCGAGATCGCCGCGGCCGCGGATGAAGAGATCCCAGGCGGTCGCCGGATTGTTGATCATGAACAATGTCGCGCGCTCGATCGCCTCGATGAAGCGCCGCAGACGCGGATCGCCGATGCGCTCGCGATGGGCGACCAGGATCAGCTCGTCATAGCTGGGCACGCCGTTCTCCTCGGGGTGGAAGGCGCGGCCCGGCTTGCCCTCGAGGTCGAGCTGGTTGAGCTCGAAATTCCGGAAGGCGCCGATCACCGCATCGACCTTGCCCGTGAGCAGCGCCGGCGACAGCGAGAAATTGACGTTGATCAGCGTGACGTCGGCGAGGCCGAGCCCGGCGCGCGCCAGCATCGCCTTGAGCAGCGCATCCTCGAAGCCGCCGACCGAGAAGCCGATGCGCCGGCCCTTGAGATCGGCGAGCGACTTGATCGGCCCGTCACGCAGCACGACCAGCGTATTGAGCGGCGTCGCCACGAGCGTGGCGATGCGCGCCAGCGGCAGGCCCGCGGCGGCATGCAGCGTCAGCGCGGGCTGATAGGAGATCGCGACGTCGCCGCGCTTGGCGGCGACGAGCTTCGGCGGGTCGTTGGGATCGGCGGGCGCGACGATCCGGACTTCGAGTCCAGCCTCGCGGAAATAGCCGCGCTCCAGCGCCACGAAGATCGGCCCGTGATCGGGATTGACGAACCAGTCCAGCAGAAGCGTGAAATTCGGCGAGGTCTGCGCATGGGCCGGACTCGTGACGGCGGTCGCGAGCACGAGGATTGCGGCGAGCAGCAGGCGAAGCATGGAGATCTCCCTGTTCAAGTCGTGTCGGGTTGCCAGTACAGCGCGCGATCGACGCAAGCCGCGACCAGGCGATGGAGCGCCACCGCGAGCGCGGCGAGGATCAGCAGCGCGGCGAACATCAGATCGGTCTGCATGCGCGCATTGGCCTGGAGCATCACGAAGCCGAGCCCGGCCGAGGCGCCGACCCATTCGCCGATGATCGCGCCGATGGGCGCGACGGCCGCGGCGATCTTCAGGCCGCTGCCGATCGCCGGCAGCGCGGCTGGCATGCGCACGCGCCACAGCAGCTGGAACCGCCCGAGCCCGAGGCTGCGCGCGGTCTGCAGCCAGGCGATCGGCGTGCGTGCGAGACCGTCCTGCGTCGCCGCCGCGATCGGGAAGAAGATGATCAGCGTCGCCATCGCGATCTTCGAGCCGATGCCGTAGCCGAACCAGAGCACCAGCAGCGGCGCGATGGCGAAGACCGGGATCGCCTGACTCGCGACCAGGATCGGCGAGAGAAAGGGCCGCAGCCACGCGATCGCGTTCGCCGTCGCGCCGCAAGCGATGCCCAGCACCGCGCCGGCGAGGAGCCCGAGGACGATCTCGCTGGCCGTGATCGCGGCATGCAGCAGCAGGAAATCAGCGCGCGTGACCAGCGCGGTCAGCACGCGCGCCGGCGAGGGCAGGATGAAATGCGGCTGGCCGGCGAGGCTCACGATTGCCTGCCATGCCAGCAGCGCGCCGGCGACGCTCGCCAGCCAGCGCCAGCCAAAGGATATGAAACGGCTCGTCTGCATGGTCACGCGTCCCTACGCCGGTTCGAGCCGGATCAGGTTCAACGGGTGTGATCTCAGCCCGGATCGCCAAAGCGGCGAGGCGGGCACCCCGCGGTGATGTCACGCCGAAATCATCCCGACGCTTGCGTTTCGATCTAGACCGATGTCGGCGACGGCACAAGCCTCGCGCGCGACTCCCCTTTCGATCCGATCGATGACGAATCAGCGACGAAACGATGTCGCGGCCGTGAACTCTGTCGCGGCCCGACGCGATGTCGCGGGCCTGTAACAAGCCTCCTGTAGCTGGGAACGGGTTATCCACAGCTTGGGGAACAGACGCTCCGATGCCGATTGCACGGGCCCCAGACGGGGGCGAGCGCGGAGGCGCGCGCCGCCACTTCAGGGCGATCTTCATTTCCGACATCCATCTCGGCACGCGCGGTTGCCAGGCCGAGCTCCTGCTGGATTTCCTGCGCGAGACCGACTCGCAATTCCTCTATCTCGTCGGCGACATCATCGATGGCTGGCGCCTGAAGCGGTCGTGGTACTGGCAGCAATCGCACAACGACGTCGTCCAGAAATTGCTGCGCAAGGCGCGCAAGGGCACGCAAGTTATCTACGTGCCCGGCAATCACGACGAGCTGGCGCGCGACTATGTCGGCATGCATTTCGGCGGCGTGTGGGTGGTGCATGACACGATCCACGTGACCGCGTCCGGCAGCAGGCTGCTGGTCGTCCATGGCGACGCCTTCGACGCCGTCGTCAGCTACGCGCGCTGGCTCGCGATCCTCGGCGACTATGCCTACACCGTCGCGCTCTGGGCCAATCACTGGCTCAATCGCGCGCGCATCGTGCTCGGCTACGGGTACTGGTCGCTCTCGGCCTATCTCAAGCATCGCGTGAAGAACGCGGTGTCGTACATCTCCGCCTTCGAGGACGCCGTCGCCGCCGAGGCACGGCGGCGCGGCGCGGATGGCGTCGTTTGCGGCCACATCCACAAGGCCGAGATCCGCGATATCGACGGCATCCTCTATTGCAACGACGGCGACTGGGTCGAGAGCTGCACGGCACTGGTCGAACATTGGGACGGAAGGCTGGAGATCCTCGACTGGGCCGCGATCCGCGCTCGCGTTCCCGCGCGCGTGACGGCATGACGACGCCGGGACGCAGCCTGCGCGTGGCGATCGTGACCGATGCGTGGGAGCCGCAGGTCAATGGCGTCGTGCGCACGTTGACCGAGACGCGCCGTGAACTGCAACGCATGGGGCACGACGTGACCATGATCACGCCGCTGGAGTATCGCACCTTGCCATGCCCGACCTATCCCGAGATCCGCCTCTCGCTCGTCACGTCCCGCCGTCTCGGGCGCCGCATCGACGCCTTGGCGCCCGACGCGCTGCATATCGCGACGGAAGGGCCGCTCGGCTGGGCGGCGCGCCGTCATGCGCTGCGCCGCGGCATGCCGTTCACCACCGCCTATCACACCAGGTTTCCCGAGTATCTCGCCGCACGCGCCGGCATTCCCCTCGGCCTGAGCTACGCGGTGCTGCGCCATTTCCATGCGCCCGCGGTGAATGTGATGGCGCCGACGCCGACCGTGATCAGCGATCTGCGCGCACGTGGATTCGGCAGTGTGGTGCAGTGGTCCCGCGGCGTCGACATCGACACCTTCAATCCCGCACCGGCGGGTCCCAATCCGCGCGCGTTTCTCAAGGAGACGCGACCGATCTTCCTCTATGTCGGGCGCGTCGCCGTGGAGAAGAACATCGCGGCCTTCCTGGAACTCGACTTGCCGGGCACGAAATGGGTGGTCGGCGAGGGGCCGCTCCTTGCCGACCTCAAGCGCAAATATGGCGACGCGGTGCATTGGGCGGGCGTCCTGCCGCAGCGCGAACTCGCGCGCTACTACGCGGCGGCCGATGTCTTCGTGTTCCCATCGAAGACCGACACGTTCGGCCTGGTGCTGCTCGAAGCGATGGCCTGCGGGCTCCCCGTTGCCGCATTGCCGGTGACGGGTCCGCTCGACGTCATCGGAGAGTCCGGCGCCGGCGCGCTCGACCACGATCTGCGCGCGGCGTGTCTGCGCGCGCTCGAGATCTCGCGCGAGAGCGCTCGCACGCATGCGGAGCGGTTCAGCTGGGCCGCGGCCGCGCTCCAGTTCGTGGCCCATCTGCGCCCGCGTCAGGCAGATTGACGCGGCGGCGCCGAAGCTCTAGCTCGTTACCCATGACACGGGGTGTCCGGACGCCGTCGCGCCCGGGCTGAGACCCTGTTTCTTTAAAATACCTTTTACAGCAACAGCAAAAAATGCGAGGTAGGCAAAACAAATTACCGGAACC
>JANNTF010000275.1:0-3077 GCA_031403455.1 Alphaproteobacteria bacterium
ACAGCACCAGCACGAGGACAAGGCGTCCGGGCATCAGCTGAGGCTCATGACGAGCCGGTAGGCGTCGTTGCGTGACAAGCCAAACTCGGCGGCAATTCGCTGCGACGAAACGAAATGCGCGTCGCCCAGTGACGGGTCAGCGTCGGTGCTCGAGGCGAGCGCACGCACATCGAGCTTGTACTGCGACCAGGCCACGATGAATTTCGCGGTCTCCACACCATGCACCAGCAAGGCGAGCAGGATCGCGCCCGCGATCGCTTGCGGATTCGCCCGCTCCTGGAGACGACCGATCAGACGCACGAGGCTTGGAAAGGCGGATCGTGCGTGCCCGGCGGCGTGCGCAGCGCTCAACACCGCCAATGCCCCGAGCACCGGCGTCGCGATGAGCAACGCCGTGCGCAGACCGTAGCGTGCGTCGGTGAGCAGCGTCGCGTCGAACCACAGCCAATACGCGGCGAGACCGATCGCGCAGCCCGCCGCCGCGACAGCCGGCGCCGCCATCGGCAGCGCGCGCCGAAGCAGGACGACCGCGCCGCCATAGACCGCGATCGCGACCAGCAGCACCAGCACGGCCGGCTCGCCGAGATTCCGGATATCGATGAATTTATACGCGGCCGCGCCGAGGACGCCGGCGATATGAGCGTCGGGCGGAAGCCCGTGCTTCACGCCGGCCCAGATTACCATCGCGCCGAGGAACGCGGCGACGGTCCTGCCGAAAACGGCGTCGCGCCCGCCATGAAGGAATACCGTCACAACGATCGCCACGGCCAAGACGACGGCGCCTTCGTGCGTGAACACCAGCGCCACCAGGCTGACGAACACGATGGCCGCATGGCGTGGCGCGTTCGGGGCGTGGAGGCCAAGCGCGAGGGTCGGCCAGAACAGCGCATGCGCCATCCACATCTCCGTCGGAAAACCGAACACGAGCGGGCATAGGCAAGCGGTCGAGAAGCACGCGCCGACCAGGAGCGTGCGGCCCGGCGATCGATCCGCCGCGTAAGTCGCCAGCAGGCCGAGGAGCGGCGCGGCGAACAGCAGCAGCCCGTAGATGAAGATGCCGCCGCGTGCGTCCTTGGTGAGCGCGACATAGGCCTCCGCCGGGACATAGGCGAAGACGTAGCTGAACGCGCGCCCGGAGATGTTGCGCCAGTGGAAGGCCCAGCCATCCTCGACCGCGACGGAATAAGCGAAGATGGACCCGTCGCCGTACACCTGCAGCTGCGCCGCAAGACCGGCGACGATGGAGAGGACAGCGACGCCAAAGCCCGACACGAACACCAGCACGCGCAACCGTCGAGTCACCGCAGGGCGACCAGCGTTCGGCGATGTTCCGGTAGCGCCAGCGACGCGGCCCTGCTCGTCGGTGCTGAGTCCCAAGCTGAATCCTTTTCGCGAAAGCCCAACCAAGAATCCGACAGCTTATCCCGAGATGTCGGCGCGGTGTGACGCCACGATGCACGCTCCCCACGATGGTTTCGCGCTCGGCATCATCGTGGCCCCGCGCGCGCCGATTGCGCTATCGTCGCGTATCGTGCCAACCCGCCCATCGCCCAGTGACCGATTGATCTACCCAGGGAAATGCTGATGTCGCCTCGGTCCCAACCCTTGCCCATGGCCCCTGACGCGCTCGCGGCCGCGCTCGCACTCGCCGCCGGGAGCCGGCAGCGCAGCATCGATGCGCTCAGCGCCCTCGTTCGCATCCCCAGCCTGACCGGCGAGGAGGGCGCGGCCCAGGCCCATGTCGCCGAGGCGCTGCGCGAGCTCGGCGCCGAGGTGACGAGCGCGGAGCCCGATATCGGCGCGATGTTCGAGCGCTTCCCCGACATCGCCCAGTATCCGACGCATTGGCAGCATGACCTGATCCTGCCCTACGAGGAGTTGCCGACCCATCAGGCGCTCAAGGAGAGCGGGCTCGAAGACGTGCTGAACTACACCGGCCGCCCCAATGTCGTCGGCGTGCTCAAAGGATCGGGCGGCGGACGCTCGCTGATCCTCAATGGCCATATCGACACCGTCACGCTCGAGCCGACGGGCGCGTGGACGCGCGAGCCGTTCGGCGCCGAGATCATCGACGGCCTGATGTACGGACGCGGCACATCGGACATGAAGGGCGGCTTGATGGCCGCGCTGCTCGCGCTGACTTACCTCCAGGAAGCGGGCGCGACGCTGCGCGGCGACGTGATCCTGCAATCGGTCGTCAACGAGGAGCATGCCGGCAACGGCACGCTCGATCTCATCAGACGCGGCATCACCGCCGATGCCGCCATCGTGCTCGAGCCGACAGAGAACCAGATCTTCGTCAGCCATCCCGGCGGTCTCTATTGGCAGGTCTCGATTCCCGGCGTGTCGCGCTCGCCCGGCGCGCGCTGGCAAGGCGGCGTGCAGGACGGCGTGAGCGCGATCGAGAAACTTCCCGCCGTGATCGACACGCTGCTCGAAGTCGAGCGCGAGTACAACCGCGTCGCGCCCAATGATCCGCTCGATCAGGACCGCGCCGCCTTCTCGCTCGTGATGGGCAAGATCATCGGCGGTCACTACGAGACCGTCACGGCCGCCGAAGTCGTCATCAAGGGCGGCGCCTATTTCTCGAGCCGCGTGGGCAGCGTCCAGGATGTGATGCAGCGCTTGCGCCAGGCCATCGCCGCGCCGAACAAACGCGATCCGTTCCTGCGCCGCCAACCGGCAAAGCTCACCTTCCTGCATCATGACGACAGCACGCTGCAGCGCGCGGACATTCCCGTCGCGCGCGAGATGGCGGCGACGCTCGCGCGGCGCGGCAGCGACGATGCGGTGGGGCACGGACCGTTCTGCTGCGACATGCGCCATCTCGTGAACCAGGGCGGAATTCCCGCGATCATCTTCGGGCCGGGCACGATCGCGCAGGCGCACAAGCCCGACGAATTCATTCCCGTGGCGGAATATCTCGACGCCATCGGCCATCTCATCGAGTTCATCTATCATTGGTGCAACACGGACGGCGCCACCGCGTCGGCGCCGCCACGTTTCTGAGCATCCGGTTTCGGGGGAGAGAATGAAGATGTCGAAAGCTAGAAGCGGCTTGCTTGCGCTCACGATGG
>JANNTF010000276.1:0-4486 GCA_031403455.1 Alphaproteobacteria bacterium
GAACGCTCACGGCTACGTGCGCCTCACGCAGGACGTGGACATCGTCGTGCAGCTCGATCGCAAGAACATCCTTCCCGCCTTTGCCGCGCTGGCCGGCCTCGGCTATCGGCCGCTGGTTCCGGTCACCGCAGAAGAGTTCGCGGACCCCGCGCAGCGCGCATCGTGGATCAGCGACAAGGGCATGCAGTGCTGAACTTCCACAGCGTCCGGCACCCCACCGCGACGGTCGACATCTTCGTCACCGACCCGTTCGACTTCGACGCCGAGTACGTCATCGCGCTCCAGGCGGAGCTCGCGCCGGGAACAATCGTGCGCTTCGTTTCGATCCCCGCGCTGATGGCGATGAAGCAGCTTGCCAATCGGCCGCGGGATCGCGATGATATCGACCACCTGCAGATGATCGTGGAGGAACAGCGCAAGCGATGAGCGACGCCCCGCCAGCAGATTGGTCGAACGCAACCTGGGAAGGCAGCCGCCGCGCGCAATTGCGTGCAGCGCTCGCTCTCACCGTGCGCGAGAGGCTGCTGGCCATGGAGGCGCTCGGCGAGCTGGCGCAGAAGGTCGCCGCGGCGCCCCGGCACTCGCCCTCCTCAGGGAAGCGAAAGCCCCTGCCGACCTGATCCCGGCAGGAACATGATTCCCAGCGAATTGCAGCGCCGTATCCGCGACGCCGCGCGCGCCTTCGCGCAGAAGGAAATCGTGCCGCACGCCGCGCAGTGGGACCGCGACTGCACGGTGCCGATCGAGGTGCTGCGCGCCATGGGCCCGCTCGGACTGATGGGCATGTGCGTTGCGCCGGAATGGGGCGGCGCGGGCGCCGACCTCGTCTCGTATGCGCTCGCCACCGAGGAAATCGCCGCCGGCGACTGCGGCCTGTGCAACATGATGTGCGTGAACAATTCGCCCAACTGCGCGATGCTGGTGGACCACGGCACCGATGCGCAGAAGGAGCGCTTCCTGCGCCCGCTCGCCTCCGGGCGCCAATCGAGCGCGTTTCTGCTCACCGAGCCGCAAGCAGGGTCGGATGCCTCGGCGCTCATTACGCGCGCCGTGAAGAAGGGCGATCGCTACGTCATCGACGGCACCAAGCAGTTCATCACGATGGCCTTGCGGGCGGACTACATCATCCTGTTCGCCGTCACGGGCGTCGATCAGACGCCGCGCGGGCCGCAGAAGCGCATCACCTCGTTCCTGGTCGACAAGGACTCGCCCGGCATCACGGTCACGCCGCTCGACGTCTTGTCCAATCGCGGCATGAAGTCGTGCATCATCTCCTTCGATGGCGTGCGCGTGCCGGCGCGCAACATCCTGGGCGTCGAGGGCGGCGGCTTCGCCATCGCCAAGAACTGGATCTTCTCCGGCCGCGTCATGCTCGCGGCAAATTGCGTGGGGCTCGCCGAGCGGGCGATGGGCTACGCCGCGCGCTGGGCCAATACCCGCGTCGCTTTCGGCCGGACGATCGGCGAATTCCAGGGCACGTCGTTCAAGCTTGCCGACATGGCGACGGAGATCCACGCGACGCGCCTGATGGTGTTCGACGCCGCGGCCAAGATGGATGATGGCACGATCACGCAACGCGAGGCCTCGCAGGTCAATCTCTTCGGCTCGGAGATGGTCGGCCGCGTGACCGACAACGCGCTGCAGATCATGGGCGGCATGGGCATCACCAAGGATATGCCGCTCGAGCGCTTCTGGCGCGACGCCCGCGTCGAGCGGGTATGGGAAGGCACCTCGGAGATCCATCGCGACATCATCGCCAAGGACGTGCTGCGGGAGTTCCGTTCGTGAGCGCGCCCACACGCGTGAAGGTCGTCGAGAACGGACCGATCCTCGAGATCACCTTCGACCATCCGCCGGCGAACGCCTTCGACCAGCGGGCGTCGCGCGATCTCGACGCGGCCTTCGGCCGGCTGTGCGACACGCCGGCCTTGCGCTGCGCGATCGTCACGGCGAGCGGCGAGCGCATCTTCTCCGCCGGCTGGGATCTCAAGGCGGTTGCGGCCGGCGAGACCGGCGAGGATTTCGGCCCCAACGGCTTCATGGGCCTGCGCCGCCAGTTCAGCAAGCCGGTGATCGCCGCGATCAATGGCCTGGCGGTGGGCGGCGGCTTCGAGTTCGCGCTGCATGCGCATATCGTGGTCGCCACGCCGCAGACGGAATTCGCGTTGCCCGAGCTGCAGCGCGGCTTCATTCCGGAGGCGGGCGGGCTGTGGCGCGCCTATCGCCGGTTGCCCGCCAGCATCGCCAACGAGTTGCTGCTGACCGGGCGGCGCCTCTCGGCCGAGGAGGGGGTGCGCCTGGGCTTCGTCAATCGTATCGTGCCGCGCGAGTCGTTGATGGAGACGGCACGCGCGATCGCCGGCCAGATCTGCGCCGCGGCGCCGCTCGCGGTCGAGGCGCTGCTCGAGGTCGCGCGCGCGGTCGAGGCGGTACCCGACGCCGCGGCGTTCCATGTCATGTACGGCGATCTGCCGGCGCGGCGGCGCATGCGCGAGTCGGATGATTTCCACGAAGGGCCGCGCGCCTTCGCCGAGAAGCGGCCGCCGCGCTGGTCGGGTCGCTGAACACGGGAGCCGGGACATCATGGATTTCGACATGACCGAGTCGCAGCGCGCGATGAAGGATGCGCTGCGCGCGTTCCTCCTGAAGGAGTGCCCGATCGCGTACGTGCGGCAATGCGACGAGGCGGAGCGCTATCCGAGCGAGCTCTTCGCCAAGCTTGCCGCGCAAGGCTGGCTCGGCCTCCCGATCCCCGAGGCCTATGGCGGCACCGGCGGCAGCTGCACCGATCTCGCCGTCTTCCTCGAAGAGCTGGCGACGCATTTCGAGGCGGCGGCGAACATCTACTACACGACGATCGTGATCGCCGCCGATGCGCTGTCGCATTTCGGCAGCGAGGCGCAGAAGCGCGACCTGCTGCCGCGACTGGCGCGCGGCGAGATCCGCTTCGCCTTCTCGCTCTCCGAGCCGAACTCGGGCTCCGACGCGGCCTCGCTGCGCACGCGCGCGGTGCGCCGGGGCGATGAATGGGTGATCGACGGGCAGAAGATGTTCTGTTCCTGCGCCCAGGTCGCCGATTACATCCTGCTGATGGCGCGCACGAATGCCGACGCGCCCAAGCACGACGGCATCTCGATGATCCTGCTCGACCCGAAGACGCCGGGCGTCGAGATCCGGCGGCTGAAGAAGCTCGGTCTGCTGCCGATGGACCTCAACGAGATCTTCCTCACCGATGTGCGTGTGCCCGCGGACCGCGTGGTCGGCGAGGTCGATCGCGGCTGGCGCAACGTGCTCAAGACGCTCGACTACGAGCGCTGCTGCCTGTCGGCGGTGAATGTCGGCGCGGCGCGCTCCTGCCTCGACAAGGCGCTCGCCTACACCAAGGAGCGCGAGCAGTTCGGCCAGAAAATCGCGCAGTTCCAGCTCACCCGCGCCAAGCTCGCCGACATGGAAATGGAGATCGACGCCGCGCGCCTGCTGCTCTATCGCAGCGCCACGCTCGTCGATCGCGGCATCCCGAACAACAAGGAGTCCGCGATCGCCAATCTCTATTCATCGGAGGCCTATGTCCGTGCCGCGCTCAACGGCATGCGGCTGATGGGCGGCTGGGGCTATTTGATGGAGTTCGACATGCAGCGCCACTTCCGCGATTCCAAGCTCGCGGAGAACGGCGGCGGCACGTCCGAGATTCTGCGCATCGTCATCTCGCGCGACATGCTGCGCTGAGGACGGGGCGTGAGCGCCGATCTCGTCATCGCCCGCGGCACGGTGGTCCAGCCCGACCATGTCGGCGCCGCCGACGTGGTGATCGCCGGCGGCAAGATCGTCGACATCGTCGAGCCGGGCGCGGGCCGCGGCGCCGAGGTGATCGACGCCGGCGACCGCCTCGTCCTGCCGGGCGGCGTCGACGCGCATGTCCATTTCCTGATCGGTTTCATGGGGCAGCGCAGCGTCTACGACTTTGGTTCGGGGACGGTGGCCGCGCTGCGTGGCGGCAACACCAGCGTCATCGACTTCGCGCTGCAGCGCCGCGGCCGCAGCTTGATGGACGGGCTCAAGCACCGTCGCGTCCAGGCCGACCGGCACGTCGCGTGCGACTACGGGCTGCACCTGATCGCCACCGACGTCAATGCGGCGACGCTCGCCGAGGTGCCCGCGGTGGTCGCGGCCGGCGCGTCGTCGTTCAAGGTCTACACGGTCTACGAAAAGGAGCAGCTGAAGGTCGAGGACGGGCCGCTCCACGAGCTCATGCAGGCGGTGGGGCGCGCGGGCGGCATGATGGGGCTGCATGCGGAGAATGCGTCGCTGATCGATCACGCCATCGCGCGCCACCTCGCGACCGGCGAGGTGGCGCCGCGCTTCCACGCGCTGTCGCGCCCGGCGCTCGCCGAGACCGAGGCGGTTTCGCGCGGTCTGCTGCTCGCCGAGGACGCGCGCTGCCCGCTCCACATCTTCCATCTCAACTCGGCGCCGGCGCTGGCGTTGA
>JANNTF010000277.1:0-2687 GCA_031403455.1 Alphaproteobacteria bacterium
GGATCGGTGCGCGGAAAATGCTCCGTCGTGCACGCCGCATCCGTGCAGCGGCGCACGTGACCGGCAGCTTCTGAGCGGGTCGGGGCGCCGCAGACGCTGCAATGTCGGTGGCGTGCGTGCCAGTGCATCATGGCCCGGGCATAGGCGAGCAGGGCCGCCTCTTGGCCGTCGAGGAGCGGTCCGACCGAACGCAGATCGACGAAGCTCGCGGCTGAGCCGAAAATCCTTGGCAGGGCATGTTCCTCATGTCCCGACACGTCGAGGGCGAAGAAGCTCACGCCATCGCGCGCGCCGAGGAAGACGACCAGCCTTGGGTCGCTCGAGCTCCCATCGATCGCCAGGGGATCCAGGAAGACGGCGCGTGGCGCGTCGCCCGGGGTCACGAGGTTGCGCGCGCGCCACACCGGTATGATGCGTGCGGCGGTGCCGGCGATCTGGGTGTCGATGAAGGCGGTATCGCGTCGCCGCTCCGAGAAGCGCGCGAGCTCGAGACCAGCGTAGAAATTGGGGCGTCGCATGGGTTCGGGCAGAGTGCCCGGGAGGCAGAATTCGCGCAACCGTGCTGCGCGCGGGACTCGGCTTGCGTGGCAGCGCGCACCGGCTCATATACTCGCTTCGGGAGGTTGGCGGTGGACGGATCCCTCGCCAACCCGGTCAGGTCCGAAAGGAAGCAGCCGTAACGAGCTTCGATCCGGGTCGCTGTTCCAACCTCCCACCTTTCACTCCCGCCGACGGCTATCATCGCGAGATGACCGACTCGTCCCCCGCCTATCGCGTCCTGGCGCGCAAATATCGGCCGACGCGGCTGTCCGATCTGCTCGGGCAGGATGCGCTGGTGCGGACGCTGACCAATGCGTTCGAGTCCGGCCGGATCGCGCACGCGTTCGTGCTCACCGGCGTGCGCGGCGTCGGCAAGACGACGACGGCGCGGATCATCGCGCGCGCGCTCAATTGCGTCGGCAAGAATGGCAAGGGCGGCCCGACGCCCGATCCATGCGGCGTTTGCGTCCATTGCGTCGCCATCGCCGAGGACCGTGACATGGACGTCGTCGAGATGGACGCGGCCTCGAATACCGGGGTCGCCAATATGCGCGAGTTGATCGACGGCGTGCGCTATCGGCCGGTGTCGGCGCGCTACAAGATCTACATCGTCGATGAAGTGCACATGCTCTCGACCAGCGCGTTCAATGCGCTGCTCAAGACTCTCGAAGAGCCGCCCGAGCATGTGAAATTCATCTTTGCGACGACGGAGATCCGCAAGGTTCCCGTCACGGTTCTGTCACGGTGCCAGCGCTTCGATCTGCGGCGTTTCGATCAGGCGATGCTCGCCAAGATGCTGGTCGACGTCGCCGCGAAGGAGGGTCGCAAGATCGCCGACGGCGCCGCGCAATTGCTGGCCCGCGCGGCCGACGGCTCGGCGCGTGACGGCCTGTCGCTGCTCGACCGCGCGCTCGCCTACGAAGATGGCGAGGTGTCGGAGGCGACGACGCGCACGCTGCTCGGTCTGGCCGACCGTACGCAGGTCTTCGATGTCTTCGAGGCGGCCATGCAGGGGCGCCCGGCCGACGCCTTGACGCAGGTGCAGACGATGTATCGCGTCGGCGCCGATCCTTCCGTGATCGTGCAGGATCTGCTCGAGATCGTGCATCACCTCACGCGGCTGCAAGCGGCGCCGGCCCTCGCCGACGACGCGATGCTACCGCAGGCGGAGCGCGACCGGGGCAAGGCGCTGTCCACTGCGCTCGCCGTGCCGTCGCTGGCCCGCGCCTGGACGATGCTGCTCAAAGGCCTGGGCGAGGTGCAGACGGCGCCGCAGCCGCTCGCGGCGCTGGAGATGCTGTTGATCCGGCTCTCCTATGCCGCGGAGCTCCCGAGCCCGGCGGATCTCGTCGCGTCGCTGAAAGATGGCGCGCCGGTCGGCGGTGGCGCCTCGGCGCCTCGTGGCGGCGGTGGAGTTGGCGGCGCGCGTGCAAGTCTGGTCGTGAGGTCGAGCGCCATGACGGCCACCGCCGTCGCACCGATCGCGGAGGCGGTGGCGGCGCCCGCGGCCCGCGCGGAGTTGGCGGATCCGCGGAGCTTTCGCGATGTCGTCGACCTCTTCGCGGCCAAGCGTGAGGGCGTGTTGCAGGGATTGTTGTGGAACGCCGCGCATCTCGTGCGGTTCGATGCCGGATTGATCGAGCTGCGCGCGCCGGATTGTCCGCGCGATTTCGCGCCGAAGCTGATGGAGCTGCTCGGCAAATGGACGGGTCGGCGCTGGGTCATCACGCTTGGCGACAAAGCGCAGGGCGAGCCGACCTTGGCGCAGCAAGCGGCATCGGCGACGGCGGCACGCAAGGCGCGCGCAGCGGAGCATCCACTCGTGCGTGCGGCGCTGGAGATGTTCCCCGGTGCGACACTCGAAACGGCGCGCGGGCCGGCCGACTCCGTCACGCCGCCGCCGACTCCCGCCGATGCGTCGGACGACGAGGCGCCACCCGATTTCGACCTGATCCCCGACACGTCTGACCTGGAGAGCGACGACATATGAAAAACCTCGGAAACATGATGAAGCAGGCCCAGGCCATGCAGCAGAAGATGGCCGAGATGCAGGAGACCCTCGCGCAGATCGAAGTCGAGGGGCAGTCCGGCGGCGGCATGGTCAAGGCGACCGTCAATGGCAAGGGAGAGCTCAAGCGCCTGAAACT
>JANNTF010000278.1:0-4362 GCA_031403455.1 Alphaproteobacteria bacterium
CAGGAAATATCCCGACGGCAACATGGGTCACCGTCCGCCGACCAAGGGCGGATATTTCCCCGTGCCACCGGTCGACGGCGCCTCGGATCTGCGCGCCGAGATGCTGACCGTGATGAAGGACATGGGCCTGTCGATCGAGAAGCATCATCACGAAGTCGCGCCGGCGCAGCACGAGCTTGGCAACGTGTTCTCGACCCTGGTGAAGGCCGCCGACGGCGTGCAGATCTACAAATACGTCGTGCACAACGTCGCGCATCAATACGGTAAAACGGCGACGTTCATGCCCAAGCCGATCAAGGGCGACAATGGCTCGGGCATGCATGTGCACCAGTCGATCTGGAAGGCCGGCAAACCGCTCTTCGCTGGCAACGGCTACGCCGATCTCTCGGAATTAGCGCTCTACTACATCGGCGGCATCATCAAGCACGCCAAGGCCATCAATGCCTTCACCAACCCGCTGACCAATTCCTACAAGCGGCTGATCCCGGGTTTCGAAGCGCCCGTGCTGCTCGCCTATTCGGCGCGCAACCGTTCGGCGTCGTGCCGCATTCCATTCGTCGCCTCGCCGAAGGGCAAGCGCGTCGAAGTGCGCTTCCCCGATCCGGGCTGCAATCCATATCTCGGCTTCGCCGCGATGATGATGGCGGGGCTGGATGGCATCAAGAACAAGATCCACCCCGGCGACCCGATGGACAAGAATCTCTACGATCTGCCGCCGGCGGAACTGAAGCAGGTCCCACAGGTCTGCGGCAGCCTGCGCGAGGCGCTCGAGAATCTCGAGAAGGATCACAAATTCCTGCTCGCCGGCGACGTCTTCACGCCGGACATGATCAGCGCCTATATCGAGCTGAAATGGGAAGAGGTCTACAACCTCGAGCACACGCCGCACCCGATCGAGTACGCGATGTATTACTCGGTCTAACGCGACGACCAACACTGCCTGAGCGACCGAGGGCCGCCCCGAGATGGGCGGCCCTTTTGCTTGGCCGGATCACGCGTCCGTCAAGGGCACGCTGGCCAGGTTGCGCGCGCCGCCCCGATTCGTCGATGTCATTAACCAAGAATAGAAAGATGGATAGTCGAAGAACTACGTCTCTAACTCTTCCTTTGGTCTAGAGAACCCTTACGGTCCCTTAAGAGAAGATCGCGTATCGCTACTCGCAAGGTTTTCTGGTTTCGGTCGGCTGCCAGCTAATGGGCCGACGAAGCAGGACGCCGACCTCAGATGCGAGGTGCGAATTTGCGCTCGTTCAAACTCCGACGCGGCAGTCTGGCGGTCATCACCGCCGTCGCCTCTATTCCCCTGGTGGCCGCCGTCGGGCTGGCGATCGACTACACGCGGCTCTCTGCGGTTCGCAGCGAATTGCAGCGCGGCGTCGACGCCGGAGCGCTGGCGGGTGGCCGCGTGCTCGTCAGCTATCCATTGAATCTGGCGACCGTGCAGTCGGACGCGCGGATGTATTTCTTCGCGAATTATCGCGCCACGCTCGCAGATGCCGCGCTGGTGAATGGCGGCCCGAGCGTGACGGTGCGCGCACCCAACAATGATCGCGTGGTCATCTCGGCGGCCGCCGACGTGCCGATGGTATTCGGCCGGATGGTCGGTTTCTCCAGCGTTCGTACGACCGTGAGTTCGGAGAGCGAGCGCTATTCGCGCGGCATGGAACTCGTGCTCGCGCTCGACACGACGAACTCGATGGGCACCGGCTCGCGGCTCACCAACCTCAAGGCCGGCGCCAGCGACCTGCTCGATATCCTCTACGGCACGACGAACGATTCACGTGGCACGACGACCTGCGTGCCCAACCCGCCGCCCAGCACCGGATCGACATGCACGACGGTCTACAGCCTGCTCGTCGGTGTCGTGCCATTCGTCGCGACGGTTAACGTCTCGCCCGCTCGTGGCTCCAACTCAGCCCCACTCCCGAACATCGTCGATCCGCGAGCGATCGGCGGGATCAGCTGGGGAACCGCGTCTTGGAAAGGCTGCGTCAAGGCGCGCCCGTTCCCGTTCGAGGAATCCAGTGCGGATGCGACGCCAACCACGTCACCATTCGAGCCTTACATTTGGCCGGCAAGTCCTGCGACTGTCGTGTGGGGCGGGATCACCTATACCGGCCCGAATTATTGGACGCTCACCTCGACAACAGAGACGTGGATCAATTTTCCGAACGCGTCGGGTAAGGCCTTCCAGCGCTCCAATGTCGGATGGCAGGCTGGGAACCAGGCCGGCCCCAACCAGGGCTGCGGCTTCCCGATCATGCCTTTGCAGCCCTTCAAGGCGAAGGCGAAGCAGCACGTCAACGCCTTAGCGGTCGGCGCCAAGAACGGCACGACGGCGTCGCTTGGCTTCTCATGGAGCTGGCGCCTGCTGAGTCCCGAGTGGCGCAGCTGGTGGCAGGGCGGCACGTGGTACACCTATAGCGGCACCACCCGCAGCTCGACGTCGACGCCGTCGGGCATTCCCCGCGACTACGCGACGGCCAACGACAAAGTCGTCGTGCTGTTCACCGACGGCCAGAACGAAATGGGCGACGGCACGCCCAACACATCGCAGTCCTGCTGTACGAGCGCCTATGGCGACTGGCTCACGCGACCATTGGGCACGACGCCCGTGACGGAGCTCAACACGCGCACCGTCCAGGTCTGCAATGCGATGAAGGCGCGCGGCATCAAGATCTACGTGGTGCTGCTCTACGCCAGCCCGCCACCGTCGGTGCTGAACACGTTCAATCAGAATGGCTGCGCGAGCGGCGCCGGATACTTCTTCCAGTCCGCAACGGGTTCGGATCTGCGAACGGTCTTCCGTGAAATCGGTGCCTCGCTGAGCAACCTGCGTCTGACGAGGTAGCCACGCCTGATGTAGCATCGTCTCATCGGCCTTATCCCCGAGGAGACCATCATGCGCGTCCAGAGGATCCCCCGTATCTGCCTACGGGCGAGCATGATCGCGTCGATCGCATCGATCGCGTCGGCGCAGTCGGTCGCGCCGGAAGACGCCAATGCGGCGGCCCAGCGACTCTTCGCCGAAGCGATCCAGTACACGGTCCGGGTCCGCGTCGCGGTCGAGACGCCTTTCATCGGCGACGGCCGCGGCACGTCATCGGGCTCCGGCTTTCTCGTCGAGCGCGGTCGCGGCTGGATCTTCACCAATGCCCATGTCGCGAAGCGCTCGCCGGCGCGCGTCGAGATCGCCTTCAAGGATCGTCCCTTCGTCTCGGCGCGACGCCACTACGTCGATCCCCATCTCGATCTTGCGGTCGTCGAGATCGACAGCTCGGACATTCCCCCGGAAGCGCGCGTCGCTGAGCTCGGCTGCGAGGATCCTCTGCCGTCGGGGCGCAGCGTCGGCGCCTTCGGCCATCCCTGGGGCCTCAACTTCACCGCGACGCGCGGCATCCTTTCCGGCGTGCGTTTCCGGTTCGGCTTCGAGTTCGTGCAGACCGATGCGGCACTCAATCCCGGGAATTCCGGTGGCCCATTGATCGACCTCACCACGGGCCGCGTGCTTGGCGTCAACGCGGCGACGATGTCGCGCCAGATCAGCGAGGGAATCAATTTCGCCGTGCCGATGCGCCACGTCTGCCGTGTCCTCGGCTTTCTGCTCAACGGCCGCGATCCGTCGCCGCCGCAGATCCCGCTCCTCTTCGCGGTGGACGATTCCAACGAGGATGCGCTGATCGTCGCACGCGCCATGCCTGGGCCATGGGAGGACGCGTTCAAGCCTGGCGACCGCATCCTCGCGGTGAACGGCGAGCGCGACGTGACGAATCTGACCCAGCTGCTCGGTCGGCTCCGCGGCGGCGTCGAGCGGGCGCGCTTCGACATCGAGCGCGAGGGAAAGCAACTGAGCGTCGATATGCCGCTCGAGCGCCAGCCCGCGATCACCGATCGCATCGGCGTGCGCGTCGCCGGCCTGATCGTCGCGCCGGCGCAGGAGCCCGATGCCATCGAAATCAATCCGCGCAACCTCCTGATCATCCACTCCGTCGACCAGTCGTCGAACGCGGCGCTCAACGGCGTGCTGTCGGGCGACGTGATCTACTCGATCAATGGTCAGCAATTCAGCGATCCCGGCGAGTTCTTTCGTTGGCTGGAAGGAATGCCGCGAGACACCAAGCTGAATCTGATCCTGCGCCGCAACGCGCGCGCGCGCCACGTGATCTACGAGTACCACGCCAAGACTCTGCGGCTCGACCCGCCACGCATGGTGCGCTGAGCGGTGCCTCGCCTGGTACCGCGCCTTGAACGCCTGAGATTCCTGTGGTGAGTTCGCGCATCCCATCGACCGCCACCAGGCGGCGTAGCGAGGAACCGCGCCATGAACCTGCACAAGCTTCTCGCCGAACGCGCCGCGGCCGG
>JANNTF010000279.1:0-4619 GCA_031403455.1 Alphaproteobacteria bacterium
CGGCTGCTCGCGGCAGTCGAACGGGCGATGTCCGAAGTGCCGCGCGCGCGGCTCGCGGGCGTGGGGATGGTCACGGATGGCCAAGTCCACGACGCACCGTAAGCCGAGGCGCTGAGCAAGGAATACTGGCCCGCCCCCGTCCATGTCCTGCTGACCGGCGAGCGTGGCGAGCGCGACCGCCGCATCGTGATCGAGCAGGTGCCCGCTTACGCCATCGTCGGCAAGCCGCAGCAGATGACGCTGCGCATCGATGACGGCCCGGGCGCAGCGACGGGCACCGCGCGGGTGGTGCTGCGTCGCGACGGCGGCGAACCGCAGACGCTGCGGCTGGAGATCGGCGTGCCGCAGACGATCGATTTCACCCTGGAACGCGCCGGCACCGCGCTGTTCGAGATCGCCGTGGAGCCGGGCTCGCGCGAGTTGACGCTCGAGAACAACCGCGCAGTCGTGGCCGTCGCGGGGGTTCGCGATCGGCTGCGCGTGCTGCTCGTGACGGGCGAGCCGCATCCGGGCGAGCGGACCTGGCGCGCGCTGCTCAAATCCGATCCCGCCGTCGACCTCATCCATTTCACGATCCTGCGGCCACCGGAGGCGCAGGATTTCACGCCGGTGAACGAATTGTCGCTGATCGCCTTCCCGATCCGCGAGTTGTTCGAGGTCAAGCTCAACGAATTCGATCTGATCATCTTCGATCGCTACCGGCGACGCGACGTGCTCGCGCAGATCTATCTCGACAACATCGTGCGCTGGGTGCGCGGCGGCGGCGCATTGCTGCTCGCCGTCGGTCCGAATCAGGGCCCGTCGAATTCCCTGTTCAATTCGCCGATCGGACAGATCATGCCCGGCGTGCCGACCGGACGCGTGCTCGAGCAGCCTTTCACGCCCTCGCTGACCGATACCGGACGACGCCATCCCGTGACGGCCGACCTGCCGGGCGCCGGCGCACCGGGGCGCGAGCCGAGTTGGGGGCGGTGGTTTCGCAACATCGATGCCGACCAGCGGCGCGGCCAAACGCTGATGGCGGGTGCCGAGAACCGCCCGCTGCTGCTGCTCGACCGCGTCGGCGACGGCCGTGTCGCGCAGCTGCAATCCGACCATATCTGGCTGTGGGCGCGCGGTTATGAAGGCGCCGGCCCACATGCCGAGCTGCTGCGGCGGATCGCGCATTGGTTGATGAAGGAACCGGAGCTCGAAGAGAACGACCTCAAGGTCGCGGTGAAGGGCGGAAAAGTGGAGATCACGCGCCGTTCGCTGGAAGCCGATAGCCGTCCGATCGAGATGACGTTGCCCTCCGGCGAGAAGCGCCAGGTGGAGCTGCGCGAGATCGGCGGTGGCCGCGCCGTCGGCACCGCCGATGTCGACGAGGCCGGCCTCTATCATTTCAGCGATGGCGTGCGGATCGCGCTCGGCGCCGTGGGCGCGCTCAATCCGATCGAGATGGACGACGTGCGCACGACCGACGAGCTGCTGAAACCGATCGTCGTCGCGTCGGGCGGACAGATGCTCTGGCTCGCCGACGGGCTGCCGGATTTCCGCCGTATGCGCCCGGGTCGCGAGAGCGGCAGCGGCGCGAGCGGTGGACGATCCTGGCTCGGCATGCAGGCCAATGGCGACTACGTCGTGTCGGGCGTAACCCAGACACCGATCATGCCTGCCCTTGTCGTGTTCCTGCTCGGCATCGGCGCGCTGCTCGCCGCCTGGCGCCGCGAAGGCCGTTGAGCGGGGCCGGGCTGGGTGTTGCGCCGCATCCCCGCCTGGAGCGTGCTGCCGCTCTTCGTCGCCGCCACGCTCGGCGCCGGGTATCTCGGCGCGCGGTTCTCGGCCCCTGAGATTGCGACCTGGTACGCCCAGCTCAAGAAGCCGGATCTGACGCCGCCAAGCTGGGTCTTCGCACCGGTCTGGACGTCGCTCTACCTGATGATGGCAGTCGCCGGGTGGCTGGTCTGGAGATCCGAGGGCGAAGACAAGCAGCGCGAAGCGGCGCTGCGTGCGTACTGGATCCAACTCGCATTGCACGTCACCTGGCCGTGGATCTTCTTTCACGCCAAGGATCCGGGCTGGGCGTTCGTCGAGATCCTGCTGCTGATCGCCGCCCTGGCGATCACGATGATCCGGTTCCTCCACTTCTCGGCGCGCGCGGCCGCGCTGCTGCTGCCCGATCTCCTCTGGATCAGCTACGCGACCTACCTCACGCTGCGGGTATGGCAACTGAACCCGCCGGCGTGAGCGCAACCTTGATGAAGAGGGAATGAACGACCTGGCGGGCCGCGCCCCAAACACCAATCGCTAACGTTCATGGACTAAAGATGCCGGACCTCTTGAGGGCTCCCCAGCCATGTTCGGCATCATCGGTATCGTCGTCGTCTTCGTCTCGATCTTCGGCGGCTACATGCTGGCCGGCGGCAAGTTCGGGCTGATTCTGAAGGCCCTCCCGTTCGAGTTCATGATGATCGGCGGCTCTGCCGCCGGCACCTTCCTGATCGGCAATGGCAGCTCCACGATCGGCAAGACCGTGAAAAGCATGGGCAAGATCTTCAGCGGCCCCGGATTCAAGAAGCAGGACTACATCGACGTGCTGTGCCTGATGTTCACGTTGCTCAAGCTCGCCAAGACGAAGGGCGTCATCGCGATCGAGCCGCACATCGAGAAACCCGACGAGAGCAAGATCTTTCAAGCCTATCCGAAGATCGCGAAGGACCACTTCGCCGTCGATCTGATCTGCGATTCGATGCGCATGATCACCATGGGCATGGACGATCCGCATCAATTCGAGGAGATCATCAACAAGGAGCTCGACAAGCACCACGGCGATCTCGGTCGCGCGCAAGGTGCGATGCAGGCGATCGCCGATTCGTGCCCCGCGCTCGGCATCGTCGCCGCCGTGCTCGGCGTCGTGAAGACCATGGCCTCGATCAACGAGCCGCCGGAGATTCTCGGCAAGATGATCGGCGGCGCGCTGGTCGGAACGTTCCTCGGCATCTTCCTCGCCTATGGCTTCTTCGGCCCCTTCGCCAGCCGTCTCAAGCAGGTCTTCGACGACGACCACAAACTCTACGAGATCATCCGCGATACGATGGTCGCGCATCTGCACGGTCAGCCACCGCAGATCTCCATCGAGATCGGACGCAAGAGCGTGCCGACGGAGATCCAGCCCACTTTCGCGCAGCTCGAAGAAGCGACCCAGGCAGTTCCCGCCGCCGCGTGAACCGCGGCATCGGTCACAATCGCTTGCTGATCACGATCGACGGCGTGCGGCTGGGCCGCATTGTGCGGCGGCGAGCAGGCACGCGTGCAGTTCTGGCAATCCGCCCCGGCCGCGCGCCTGCTGCTCCTCGACGAGCCGACCGCGCATCTGATCTCGCCTTGAGGCTCCAGTTCCTGCGAACCGTACGGCGGCATCCTGACACCGGACTACGCGGGCATACGCCGCGTCGAGCCGGCGGCATGAGACGCTACTTGTCCGTGCCCAATGTCACGGTGCGAATGTAGAAGCGCTGCAGCAGCAGGAACGGGATCATCGCCAGCAGCACCGCCGTCGACGCGGAGGCGAACAGCGCGCCCCAATTCGCCGTCTCGAGCGTCATGTTGCGGGCGATCGCCACCTGCACGACCACGAGTTCGGGCGTGCTCGCGGCGACGAGCGGCCAGAAGAACGCGTCCCATTGGTGGATGAACTGCATCAGCGAGGCGGTCGCGATCGTCGGGCCGGAGAGCGGCATGGTGAGACGCAGGAAGATGGTCCACCAACTCGCGCCATCGATGCGTGCCGCTTCGTAGATCTCGCGCGGGATCGCCAGAAAGAACTGCCGGAACAGGAAGATCACGAGGCCATTGGCGAGCTCGGGCAGGATCAGCGCCGCATAGGTGTTCGTCCAATCCAGTGTGCGGATCAGCGTGTAGAGCGGGATGACGATCGACTCGAACGGCATCATGAAGGTGAGCAGCACGAAGGCGAACAGCAGCCGCTTGAGCGGGAACTCAAACACCGCGAAGGCGAATCCCGCGAGGGCGTTCATGAAGGTGCCGATCGTCACGGTGACGATGGCGATGACCACGGAATTGAACACGGCGCGCGGCATGTCGCCGGCGAGGATCGTCCGATAGTGATCCAGAGTCAGGCGCTGCGGCACGAGCGTGCGCCAGCCGACCTCGGTCGCATAGCGGAAGATGTCGCCGCCGGGTCGGAACGACGACATGATCAGCCAGTAGATCGGCAGCAGCAGAAGCGTCGCCACGATCACCAGGGCGCCGTAGCGCAGCCCGACGCGAAGGGCCGAGGGCGCCGCGATCACGCACTTTCCTCATCGGGTGGACGAAACAGCCGCAGCTCCGCGATCGCGATGACTGGCGCGCACGCTGGTCGGCCCCGGGTTGCCGGTGTGGTCGGTCGCGTTCCTGCCTGACAGCCGCACGCTGCTCACCGGCGGCGCCGACAACATCATCCGCCGCTGGAACGCGGTGACCGGAGATCCCGTCGACTCGCTTCTGGTGGAGGCGGCGGCGGATCCGCCGGCCGAAGATGCCGGCCAGTGTCGGCCCCGCCCGGTTGGCCTGCTCGGCGCCGAGGGTATGGCAGGCGACGCAGGCGCGATAGATTTCCGCGCCGCGGTCGCCGGCAT
>JANNTF010000280.1:0-1168 GCA_031403455.1 Alphaproteobacteria bacterium
TTCGTCACGCATGACCAGGAGGAAGCGCTGATCCTGTCCGACCGCATCGCCGTGATGGACAAGGGCCGCATCGAGCAGCTCGATACGCCGACTTCGCTCTATCGCCGTCCCGTCAATCGCTTCGTGGCGCAGTTCATCGGCGACTCCAACCTGTTCGACGCCACCGTCAAGCATTCATCCAACGGCACGGCGACGCTGACGACCGAGCAAGGCCCGGATCTGATCGCCGTCGCGTCGCGCATGATGCCGGGTCGGCGCGTCACGCTCGTCGTGCGTCCCGAGCGCGTCGTGCGCGCCGCACCCGGCGAACCCGCGGAGAACCGTTTCGCGGCGACGGTGCGCGACGCCATCTATGTCGGCGACAGCGTAAAATACCGGCTGGAGATTCCCGGCGGCGCGATGGTCACCGCCGCCTGGTCCGGCGCCGAAGGCACCTTGCTGGAGGCAGGCGCCGAGGTCGAGATAGCGATCCCCTCGGCCGCGATCCACTGCGTGGACGCATGAGCCGGGTCACGCGGCGCTCGCTCGGCTGGATCGGACTTGGCGTTGTCCCGCTGGCGTTCCTGCTGCTGCTGTTCGTCATGCCCGTGTTTCGCTTTCTGCTCTTCAGCATCGAGGATGGCTCGCTCGCGCATTTCGAGAAGGCCTTCACCGACGGCCTCCATGCCACCGTGTTCCTCGCGACGCTGAAGATCGCCGGCATCGTCACGGTGTTCTGCCTGCTGCTCGGCTATCCCCTCTCCTACTGGCTCGCGACGACCACGCCGTCCTGGCGCAGCATCGGATTCGCGCTGTTGCTGCTGCCGTTCTGGATCAGCGTCCTCGTGCGCACCTATGCGTGGATGATCCTGCTCGGGCGCAACGGGGTGGTGAACCGCAACCTGATGGCGCTCGGCCTCATCGATGCCCCGCTGCCGCTGCTCCACAACACGACCGGGGTCGTCATCGGCATGGTGCATGTTCTGCTGCCGTACATGGTGTTCCCGCTCTATGCGGTGATGCGGCGCGTGGATCCAGCACTGCTCAGCGCCGCCGAGGGACTCGGCGCACCGGGCTGGCAGGTGATGCGCCGCATCTACCTGCCGCTGACCCTGCCGGGCCTGCTGTCCGGCGCGACGCTGGTGTTCGTGATCTCGCTCGGGTTCTTCATCACGCCGGCGCTTCTCGG
>JANNTF010000281.1:0-1007 GCA_031403455.1 Alphaproteobacteria bacterium
CGTGAAGTAGTAGAGCAGCGTCGGCACCATCGCCATGCGGATGACATCGAGATACGAGATCTTCAGGAACTCGGCGATCAGGAAGGCAGCGGCGCCCAGTACAGGCGGCGAGATGATCGCGCCGAGCCCGCCCGCAGCCAGCAGCCCGCCGGCGGCGTTCTTGCCATAGCCGGCTTTCTCGAGGAGCGGATAGGCGACCGAGCCGATCGTCACCGTGGTCGCGACGCCGGACCCCGATGGGCCACCGAGCAGAAACGACGACAAGACGATGGCGCGCCCCGCGCTGTTGGGGCGCCCGCCCATCGCGGTGAAGGAGATGTCGATGAAGAACTTCCCGGCGCCGGAGGATTGCAGCACCGCGCCGAAGATCGTGAACAGGATGATCAGAGTCGACGACACGTCCACCGCCGAGCCGAAGATGCCCTCGAGCGTCATGTAGAGATGGCCGATCAGACGGTCCGGCTCATAGCCTCGATGGGTCCACGGCGCCGGCAGCGACGGCCCGAAATAGGCATAGGCCACGAAGAGCAATCCGACGACGGGCATGATCCATCCCGTCGTTCGCCGCGTCGCTTCGAGCACCAGCAGCACGAACAAGGCGCCGACCGCGACGTCGACCTTGTCGGGCAGGCTGGCGCGATCGTTGAAGTCCTCGCCGCCCGCGATCATGTAGCCGACCGTGGCAATCGACGCGCCCACCGCCGCGATGTCCCACCAGCGGATGTTGTCGCGAAACCGCCGGGCCAGCGGGAACAGCAGGAAGATCAGCATGAGGACGAGGCCGACATGCACCGGCCGTAGCAGCAGCGTCGGCACGATGTCGTAGGCCGCGTAGAGATGGAACAACGTGGTGGCGACGGCGAGCGCGCTCACGCCGTGGCCGATCCACCCTTTCAGGCGATTGGCGGCGCCTTCCTCCTGCTCGACGAATTCCTCGGCCTTCTTGAGCTTGGCCTCGTCGATCGCATCCGCCATGTCCGACCCCTCCGCGCGCGTGCGTCCTCTCG
>JANNTF010000282.1:0-2851 GCA_031403455.1 Alphaproteobacteria bacterium
GTTGATGACGTCGCCGCCCAGCCGCTTGCCGGCGAGTTCGAACGACGTCCGCGTCCGCGTCGAGCTTTCGAAGAACAGATTGATGATCGTGCGGCCACGCAGCACGCTCGATTTCTGGCGGTCGGGCGCGCGGTTCTGCTCGACATAGGCCGCCGACAGATCGAGCAGCAGCGTGATGTCGTCCGGCGACAGGCCTTCGATGCCCAGGAGATGACGATGCCGATAGCCGCCGGCGCGTGCGAGCGGCATTGCAGACTCAAGCGGCGGGTTTTCAGATTTCATGGTTAACCGCTTTTACTCTTCGCGTATCGGCAGCGGCAAGCCGTCCGCGGGAAGGAGATCGCGGTGCGGAGGGGCAAGACCGTCTACCTTCTTCGCCGTACCTCGTCCGGGGCCTGCGCGCATCGCTCAGCCGCGCAAGCGGTCCAGGAGACCCTGCAGGATGTTCGCCGCCGCCGCCTGATCGATCACGGCTTCGCGCTTGCGCCGCTTGACGCCGATCGCGCGCATCTCCTCGGCGGCGGCGTAGGTCGACAGGCGCTCATCCCAGAAACTCAGTGGCAGGTCGATCCGTTGCAGCAGGTTGCGGGCGAATGCCCGACAGCGCTGCGCGCTCGGTCCTTCGCTGTCGTCCATGTTGAGCGCGAGCCCGACGACGAATCCGCCGACGCTCCAGTGCCGCGCGAGATCCTCGATCCGCAGGACGTCGCGCGTCCACACCGACCGGCGAACCGTCTCGATCGGCGAGGCCAAGGTGAGGCCGGGATCGGATACGGCGATCCCGATGGTTTTGGTCCCGACGTCGAAGGCCATGAGTCGGCTGCGCTTGGTGAGCGCCGCCGGCAGGTCGCTCGGGTTGCAGATCGCCATGTGAGACGTGTAGCTTCCGCCGCCAATCGCGAGCCGAAAGGCTCGACACTCTGAACGTCAAAACGGATTACCCCATGTCGCTCGACAAAGCCACGGTGGCGCGCGTCGCCACGCTTGCACGAATCAAAGTGCCGGAATCCGACCTCGACAAGATGGCGGGCGAACTCCAGGGCATCATGAATTGGATCGAGCAACTCAAGGAGGTCGACACATCAGGCGTCGAGCCGATGAGCTCGGTCGTCGAGCATGTGCTCAACCAGCGACCGGACAGAGTCACCGACGGCGGTTATGCCGATGCGGTGACGATGAACTCCGCCGATCGCGTGCAACTCGGCGACGGTGCCTTCTTCGTCGTGCCGAAGGTGATCGAGTAATGGCCATGCTCACCGACCTGACCATCGCCGCCGCGCGACGCGGCCTGGTGGCCAAGGAGTTCTCGGCACGCGACCTGACCCAGGCGCATATCGAGGCCATGGCGACGGCGCGCGGCCTGAACGCGTTCATCACGGAGACGCCGGCGCAGGCGCTCGACATGGCCGCCGAAAGCGATCGGCGGCTCGCCAGCGACGATGCCGGCGTCCTCGAAGGCATTCCGCTCGCGATCAAGGATCTGTTCTGCACCAAGGGCGTGCAGACGACGGCCGGCAGCAAGATCCTCGGCGGTTTCGTGCCGCCCTACGAGTCGACGGTGTCGCAGAATCTCTGGAACGCCGGCGCCGTCATGCTCGGCAAGACCAATCTGGACGAGTTCGCGATGGGCTCGTCGAACATGACATCGGCCTTTGGCGGAGTGAAGAATCCGTGGCGCCGCAAAGGCGATGCGCGCGATCTCGTGCCGGGTGGTTCATCGGGCGGCTCGGCCGCTGCGGTCGCGGCGCGGATCTCGATGGGCGCGACCGCGACCGACACCGGCGGCTCGATCCGCCAGCCCGCGGCGTTCTGCGGTGTCGTCGGTGTCAAGCCGACCTATGGACGCTGCTCGCGCTGGGGCATCGTCGCCTTCGCGTCGTCGCTGGACCAGGCGGGCCCGCTCACCCGCGATGTACGGGATTCGGCGATCATGCTGCGCGCCATGGCGAGCTACGATCCCAAGGACTCGACCTCGGTCCCGCGCGAGGTGCCCGACTACGAGGCCGCGCTGGGCAAGAGCATCAAGGGGCTGCGCTTCGGCATTCCCAGGGAGTATCGCCTCGATGGCATGTCGCCGGAGATCGAGAGACTCTGGGAACAGGGCATCGCCTGGCTGAAGGAGGCCGGCGCAGAGCCGGTCGAGATTTCGCTGCCGCATACGAAATACGCGCTGCCGACCTACTACATCGTCGCGCCCGCGGAAGCGTCGTCGAATCTCGCGCGCTATGACGGCGTGCGCTTCGGCCTGCGCGTTCCCGGCAATTCGATCGAGGAACTCTACGAGAATACACGCGGCGCCGGTTTCGGCGCGGAAGTGCGCCGTCGCATCCTGATCGGCACCTACGTGCTCTCGGCCGGCTATTACGACGCCTATTATCTCAAGGCGCAGCAGGTCCGTGCGCTGATCGCGCGCGATTTCACCCAGGCCTACACGCGCTGCGATGTGATCCTGACGCCGACCGCGCCATCGCCGGCATTCGCGATGGGTGAGAAGATGGACGATCCGGTCGCGATGTATCTCAACGACGTCTTCACGGTGACGGTCAACCTCGCCGGCCTGCCGGGAATCTCGGTGCCCGCCGGCCTGTCCAGCGAAGGGCTGCCGCTCGGGCTGCAGCTCATTGGACGCGCCTTCGACGAGGAGACGCTGTTCACCGTCAGCCATGTTCTCGAACGCGCCGCCGGATTCACCGCGCGGCCGGGGGCCTGAACCATGATCATCACGGGCAAGACCGGCGATTGGGAGATCGTGATCGGCCTCGAGGTCCACGCGCAGGTGGTGTCGCAGGCGAAGCTGTTCTCCGGCGCGTCCACGGCCTTCGGCGCCGAGCCGAATACTCAGGTCAGCTTC
>JANNTF010000283.1:0-4805 GCA_031403455.1 Alphaproteobacteria bacterium
TGACCGCCGAGCGCATCGCCAAAGCCTTCGAGGCGAAGTTCTCGGGCATCAAGGTCCAGGTCGAGCGGTCCGGGTCGGAGCGCATCTTCCAGCGGCTCGGCCAGGAGCGGTCCGCGCGGATCTACGCCGCCGACGTGACGAGCACGTCGGATGCGGCGCATTTCATCATCTGGAAGCGCGACGGCTGGCTGGAGAAGCATCTTCCCGATGACGTCGCGCTGCACTTTCCCGCGGCGTTGCGCGATCCCGATGACATGTACGCGCCGTGGCGCGCGTCGCTCTCGGTGATGGGCTACAACACCAAGCTGGTGAAGCCCGAGGATGCGCCCAAGAGCCTCGCCGATCTGCTCGATCCGAAATGGAACGGCAAGATGGTGAAGGCGCATCCCAGCTATTCGGGCACCATCCTGACCGCCACCTTCCAGATCGCGCGCGATCTCGGCTGGCCCTATCTGGAGCAGCTCGCCAAGCAGAAGGTGATGCAGGTGCAGTCGGCGACCGAGCCGCCGAAGAAGCTCTCGCTCGGCGAGCGCGCGATCATGGTCGATGGCAACGACTACGTGCTGCTGCAGCTCAAGGACCAGGGCAATCCCGTCGAGATCATCTACGCGACAGACGGTTCGCCGCTCATCATCAGCCCGTCGGCCGTGATGAAGAATGCGCCCAATCCCAATGCGGCGAAGCTCTTCCAGAACTTCCTCTACACCGTCGAGGGTCAGCAATATCTCGTCGATGTCGGATTCATGCGCTCCTTCCATCCGCAGGTGAAGCCGCGCGTCGGTGTGCCCAATCTTGCCGACGTCAAGGTGATGAAGGAGGACGCCGCCGCCGTGGTCGAGCAGGTCGAGATGATCAAGGAACGCTATCGCAAGCTGTTCGGCACATGACCCAGCATCGGCGGCGCCCGCGCGCCACGCCGTCTCGGCGCGCATGATGACCGCAGCGTCGCGCCTCGATCTGTCGCGACCGCTCTTCGCGGCGCTGGCGCTGTTTCTCTGCACCCTGATCGGGCTGCCGCTGTTCTGGCTCTTCACCACGGCGTTCATCGACCGACAGGGCGCGGTCGGTCTCGCCAATTTCACGACGATCCTGGGCGATCCGGATTTCCTCGAGCCGTTCGCCACGACCATCGCCATCGCCTGCAGCGTCGGCGTGGCCGCGGCCCTCGTCGCGGCCCCCATCGGCTGGCTCGTCGCGCGCAGCGACATGCCTTTCACACGCACCGTCCGCTCCCTGATCATGGCGTCGTTCGTGACCCCGCCTTTCCTCGGCGCGATCGCCTGGGAGATTCTGGCGGCGCCCAATAGCGGCATTCTCAACCGCGTCTGGCGCGACTGGAGCGGCGCCGAGGACCCGCTGTTCAACATCTACTCGGGTCCCGGGCTCACCTTCGTCATCGCCTGTTACACCTTCCCCTACGTCTTCGTGCTCGTCGCCAATGCGCTCGACCGCATCCCCGCCGAACTCGAGGATTCCTCCGCGATCCTCGGCGCACGCGCCGTCGACACGGCGCGCCGGATCACGATCCCGCTGGTCCTGCCGGCGATCATGGCCGGCGCGCTGGTCGCCTTCCTGCAGGCGATGACCTTGTTCGGCTCGCCCGCCATCCTCGCGATGCCGGCGGGATTCCACACCATGACGACCAAGATCTGGAGTCTGTTCCAGTATCCGCCCAAGCCGGGCCTCGCCGCGGCGGCGGCGATCCCGCTGCTGCTGGTCACCATCCTGCTGCTGCAGGCGCAGCGTCGTCTGCTCGGCCGGCGCGGCTATGCGATCGTCGGCGGAAAATACGGCCAGCCCAGACGCGTGGCGCTCGGCGCCTGGCGCTGGCTGGCGCTGCTCGCCTGCCTGTTCGTGCTCGCGCTGCCGGTTTTCCTGCCCTATGCCGCCTTGTTCAAGGCCGCTTTCACCCGCGTGCCGTCGGAGCCGGTGACGCTGGCCAAGCTCACGCTCCATCACTTCAACTTCGTGTTCTTCGAGTTCTCGCAGACGTGGCTCGCGATCCAGAACACCCTGGTGCTGGGCGCGGCGGCCGCATCGATCGGCACCGCCCTCGCCTTCGTCATCGCCTTTCTCACGACACGCCAGGCGATCGCGGGACATCGCGCGCTGAACTTCCTGGCGACCGCGCCGATGGCGGTGCCGGGCATCGTGCTCGGCGTCGCGCTGTTCCTGAGCTACACGCGCCCGCCGCTGGTGCTCTACGGCACGCTGTGGATCCTGCTCCTCGCCTATCTCACGATCGAATTGCCCGCGGCCTATCAGCAGCTGCAGACCGCGTTTCGCGCCGTGCACCCCGAACTCGAAGAGGCCAGCCGCATTCTCGGCGCCACGCGCCTGCGTGCGCTGATCGACGTGACGGCGCCGCTGCTGCGCTCCGGCCTCATCGCCGCGTGGTGCTTCATCTTCATCGGCGTGATGCGCGAGCTATCGGCCGCGATCATGCTGTTCACGGCCAATACCAAACCGATCTCGGTCGTGATCTACGACCTCAACGAGAGCGGCGACCTCGGCGCGATCTCCGTGCTCGGGCTCGCCATGCTGGCCATCACCTTCGCGGTCGTGCTGCTGGTCAATCGCATCCAGGGCGGCAGCCGCGCGCGCGCGATCGCATCGGGATGACACAACGGGAGGACACCATGAATCGACGCAGTTTCGTGATCAGCGCAGCCGGGCTCGCCGTGCTGGCGCCCGCTGGTGCTTCAGCGCAGGGCTATCCGCATCAGACCGTGACCCTGGTGACGCATTCGAGCCCCGGCGGCGGCAGCGATATCTTCCTGCGCGTCCTCGGCAAGCATCTCGGGCCCAAGATGGGCGTCACCTTCGTGGTGGAGAATATCCGGGGCGGCAGCGGCGCACGCGCCGTCTCCAAGGTCGCGACCGCGCCGCCCGACGGTGCGATCTTCTATGCGACGACGCCGACCTACATCCAGACGTCGCTGCTGTCCAAGGTCGAGCACAGCTATGAGACGCTGATGCCGGTCGTGAACGTCTTCCTCGATCCCGAGGTGATCTTCACGCGCGCACAATCGCCGTTCCGCTCGCTCGCCGACGCGATGGCGCATGCCAAGGCCAACCCGGGCAAGCAGAAATGGGGCGCCGCGAATCCGGCGTCGCTCGAGCGGATCGCGATGGAGAAGCTCAATCGCATCACCGGCGCCCGCGCCGCGATCGCGAGCCATGAAGGCGGCGGCGATCAGATCATCAATGTGCTCAACGGCACGCTCGATCTCGGCATCGGCGAGATCCAGGAGTTGCGCGCGCAGCTCGATGCCGGCCAGGTCCGTCTGCTCGGGGTGCTCACCGAGGCGCGGCTCACCGATCTGCCCGACGTGCCGACGGCGCGCGAGCAGGGTATCGAGCTCGCGGTGACGAAGTTCCGTGGTCTCGCCGGACCGAAGGGGTTGCCGCAGAACGTGCTCAAGGCGTGGGACGACGGCATCAAGGCCGTGCTCGCCGATCCGGCCTATCGCACCGAATACGCCAAGGAGAATCTCATCCCCGCGTTCAAGGGATACGCCGAAGCCGGCGCGTTCACATCGGGTGTCGCGGCGGACATCACGCAATCGCTGCGCGATCTCGGCGTGATCAAGTGAAGCCGGGCGCCGGCATCGATCTCGCCTGCGCGGGCTTCGCATGCACGTTGGCGGCCGGCTACTACGTGGCCGCCGACGCGATTCCCACCAGCCTGCTCAGCGACGGTATCGGCGCCGATGGCGTGCCGAAGCTCCTCGCGCTCGTGCTCGCGGCTCTTGGCGGCGCGCTGGCGCTACGCGCTGTCAGGGCGGGCGGCACCGCGCGCGCGGTCGTGCTCGCCGCCCATGTCCGCCCGATCGGCCTTGCCGTTCTTGGCATGGTCTACGTGGCGCTGGCGCCGCTGCTCGGCTACGCGGTGACGCTGGCGCTGCTGATCGCGGCGGCGCTGGTCTATTTCGGCGCCCGCGCGCCGGTGATGATCGCGCTCAACGCGGTCGGCGGCGCGACGCTGCTGTGGCTGACATTCGCGAAACTGCTCGGCATCGCGATGCCGATCGGCAGTCTCGCGCGATGGCTGTCGTGAGGCCCGCGCGATGAACGAGATGGCGCTGGCCTGGAAGGCCGTGACCGCAGGCTGGGCGCTGCCCGCCGCTTTCGCCGGCGTCATCTGGGGAATCATCGGCGGCGCCTTGCCCGGTATTTCGCCATCGATCGCGATGGCGCTCCTGCTGCCTTTCACCTACGGCATGGATCCGGTCACGGCGATCGTGCTGCTCGCCGCGGTCTATGTCGGAGCGGAATATGGCGGCTCGATCCCGGCGATCCTGATCAAGACGCCGGGCACCAATTCGGCCGCGGCGACAGTGCTCGACGGGTTCGAGATGAACCGGCAGGGCCGCGGCGGCGAAGCTCTGGGCATCTCGCTGATCTCGGGCTTCGTCGGCGGGATGTTCGGGCTGTTCGTGCTGGTGGTCGCGACGGGACCGCTCGCGCGCGTCGCGCTGGCCTTCACGCCGCCGGCCTATTTCGCGCTCGGCATCCTCGGCCTGAGCGTGATCGCCGGCCTCACCGACAAGTCGCTCATCAAAGGCCTGATCGCCGGCGTGCTGGGGCTGATGATCGCGACCATCGGCACGGATCCCTTCTCGGGCGTATCGCGATTTACGTTCGGCTCGCCCGACCTGCTCGAAGGCATCCGGCCGATCATCGTCATGGTCGGGTTGTTCGCCGTCACCGAGTTGATGAGCCAGACGATCGAGCCGGACTGGCAGAAGGCGCGCGGCACCGTCACGCGGCTCAAACTGCCCGATCTCGCGACCTGGCGACGG
>JANNTF010000284.1:0-8726 GCA_031403455.1 Alphaproteobacteria bacterium
TGCGCAGCTACGCGGACTCCACCGAAGCGTTGCGCGACATCACGGCGCGGCCGCCCGATCTCGCGGTGCTCGACATCAAGATGCCGCGTATGGATGGCATGGAGCTGCTCGGCAAATTGCGCAAGCAGACCCAGCTGCCGATCATCTTCCTGACCTCGAAGGACGACGAGGTCGACGAGGCGCTCGGCCTGCGCATGGGCGCCGACGACTACATCACCAAGCCGTTCTCGCAGCGCCTGCTGATCGAGCGCATCCGCGCGCTGCTGCGCCGTCAGGAGATCTTCCGCGACAAGGCGGCCGGGGCGAGCGGTTCCGAACCGCCGCTCGCGCGCGGCGAGTTGCTGCTCGATTCCGCGCGCCATGTCTGCGCCTGGAAGGGCAAGGACGTGGCGCTGACCGTGACCGAGTTCCTGTTGCTGAAGGCGCTCGCGCAGCGGCCCGGCATGGTCAAGACGCGCGACCAGCTGATGGACGCGGCCTATGGCGAGCATGTCTATGTCGACGACCGCACGATCGACAGCCACATCAAGCGGCTGCGCAAGAAGTTCAAGGTAGTCGACGACGAGTTCGAGCATATCGAGACGCTCTACGGTCTCGGCTACCGGTACCGCGACAAGGACAAGTGACCCGCGCGCATGCGGGCGACAGGGCGGCGCGGGAAGCCGCGCGGGGAGTCATGGACGGTGACGATGGAACCCGGCCCGGCCCGACACGGGGCAAGGCTGCGCCGACGCTGATCGCCGATCCGGCTGACCGGACGCAGGTCGTCGGGGCGATGAACCGCACCTTGGCGCCGCGTCGTCGGCGTCGGCTGCTGTCGCCGCTCACGCGTCGGATCCTGTTTTTGAATCTGGTCGGGCCGGCGATGCTGGCGTTCGGCCTGCTCTATCTCGACGATTATCGGCGCGGGCTGGTCGACGCGCAGCTGGCCGCTTTGCTCACCCAAGCGCGGCTGGTTGCCACCGCCTTGTCCGAATCCGCGCGGCCCGACGAGGATGGCGAGGCCGGCATCGATTACCGCCTCACCCCGGAAGTCGTACGGCCGATCCTGTTCCGCCTCATCGAGCCGACGAACAGCCATGCCCGGATCTTCACCTTGGATGGCCGCGTTCTCGCGGATAGCCGCATCATCAGCCCGTTCGGCGGTCAGGTCTCGGTCGAGCCCTTGCCGCCGCCGCGCGCCGAGCGCGGACGCGCCACCAAGATCGCCAACGCGGTCTATGACGCCGTCGTGATGTGGCTGCCCGAACGGCGTCCCTTGCCGACCTGGCCCGACGCGCCCGAGCCGCGCGCCGAGGATTTCGAGGAGGTCCAGGTCGCGCTCAACGGTGATGGCGCGTCGCGCGTGCGCAGCTACGCCAGCGGCCCCGGCATCATCCTGTCGGTTGCCGTGCCGGTGCAGCGCTTCAAGCAGGTGATGGGGGCGGCGATGCTCACGGCGAGTGGCGAGAGCATCGAAGCCAGCGTCCGCTCGCTGCGTTTCGATATCCTCAAGCTCTGCCTGGCGACGCTGCTGGTGACGGCGCTGGCGTCGATCTATCTGGCCGGCAAGATCACGCGCCCGATCCTGCGACTGGCCGCCGCGGCCGAGCGGGTGCAGCGCGGTCACGGCATCGGCGCCACGCGCGTCGACCCGTCCAAGCCGGCGATCCCCGACATGCGCGCACGTGGCGACGAGATCGGCGATCTCTCGGGCGCGCTCGGCGACATGACCGTCGCGCTCTGGCAGCGGCTCGACGCCATCGAACGCTTCGCCGCCGATGTCAGCCACGAGATCAAGAACCCGCTGACGTCGCTGAAAAGCGCGGTCGAGACGGCCGTGCGCGTCCGGGACCCGGCGCAGACCGAGCGGCTGATGCAGATCATCGTGGAAGACGTGCAGCGGATCGATCGGCTGATCACCGACATCTCCGGCGCCTCGCGCCTGGATTCGGAACTCAGCCGCGCCAAGTCGGAGCGGGTGGATATCGCCCGCCTGCTGCGCACGATGGTCGATATCCATAGCGCGACCGCGACCGGCATGTCGGCTCGGCTGGAGCTCGAACTGCCCGCCCGGGACGCCATCGGTGTGGTCGGGATCGAGGATCGACTGGGCCAGGTATTGCGCAACCTGATCGCCAATGCCGCGTCGTTCAGCCCGCCCGGCGGCAAGATCCAGCTGGCCGCCCGGCGCAATGGCGATGTGGTGGAGATCATCGTCGATGACGAGGGGCCGGGCATCCCGGCGGACAAGCTGGAGAAGATCTTCGATCGCTTCTACAGCGACCGTCCGGAAGGCGAGAAATTCGGCACGCATTCCGGCCTCGGCCTCTCGATTTCCCGCCAGATCGTGAACGCCCATGGCGGCGCGCTCTGGGCCGAGAACCGCCAAAGCGGCGACGGCACGGTCATCGGCGCGCGCTTCATCCTGCGCCTCCCGGCGGAATGAGGTAGCCCCATCGAGCGTCGTCTACGCCTTTGGGTGCAGTGCGGGACCCCACGTTGACAAGGCCAGGGGCCGGGTTCAGGCTCCGCGGCCATCGTGACAATTTCTGGGCAAACACAGATCCACGCCACTTGCGTCGCTTTCGAGTGCGGCGCGGTATTGCTGCGTGGTCCATCTGGCGCCGGGAAATCCGATCTTGCCTTGCGGCTGATCGACCGTGGTGGCCGATTGGTCGCTGACGACCGCGTCGATCTGCGGCGCGAGGGTGAACGCCTGATCGCCTGCGCGCCGAGCCCGCTGGCGGGGCTGATCGAGGTGCGCGGGGTCGGGATCGTGCAGATGCCCTGCGTCGCCGATGCGGCGGTCAATCTGGTCGTCGATCTCGTGCCGCGCCATCAGGTGGAGCGCCTGCCCGACGATGCGCCGGTCGAGTTGCTCGGCGCCCGGCTGCGTCAGATCGCCCTCGATCCGTTCGACGGGTCGTCGCCGCTCAAAGTGATGCTGGCGGTCCGCCAAGGTGTCGCGCCCGCGCTCACCGGGCCGGCCGCCTGATGTTTCCCGTGCCGCGCCATTTCCGCTGAGCGCGCGGCATGACGGGTCTCATCGCCGCGCCGCGCCTCGTGCCGAGCGGTACGATATCCGCGCGCCGGCGCGTGGTTCTCGTCACCGGTCTTTCCGGCGCCGGCAAATCCACGGCGCTCAAGGCGCTCGAGGATGCCGGCTATGAAGCGGTCGACAATCTGCCGCTGTCGCTGCTCGCCACGCTGGTCCATACCGGCGCCGACGGGGCGAAATCGCTGGCGATCGGGATCGACGCACGGACGCGCGATTTCGCGCCGCAGCCGGTGCTGGAAGCCCTGCGCGATCTGCGCGCGCAGCCCGATGTCGATGCGCGGTTGCTGTTTCTCGATGCCGACGACGAGGTGCTGCGCCGGCGCTTCACGGAGACGCGCCGGCGCCATCCGCTCGCCCATGATCGTCCCGTCCTCGACGGCATCCAGGCCGAGCGCTCGTTGCTCTGGCCGCTCAAGGAAGGCGCGGATATCTCGGTCGATACCTCGGTCATCACCACGGCAGAGCTGCGCAGCCTGGTCCGCGAGCGCCTGGCGGATGATCTGCGCCCCGGCCTGGTGGTCGCGGTGGTTTCCTTCGCCTATCGCTGGGGCCTGCCGCGCGAGGCCGATCTGGTGTTCGACGTGCGGTTCCTCGCCAATCCGCACTATGTGCCCGAGCTCCAGCCGCTGACCGGTCGCGATGCGGGCGTCGGCGCCTATATCGCGCATGACGCCGGCTTCAGTCCCTTCTTCGAGGGGTTGACCGCCATGCTCGGCGCGCTGCTGCCGCGCTACGAGCGTGAAGGAAAGAGCTATCTCACCATCGGCGTCGGCTGTACTGGCGGCAAGCACCGCTCGGTCTTCGTCGCCGAATCCCTGGCGCGCTGGCTCCAGGAACAGGGCCGGCGCGTCAATCTGGTCCATCGCGACATCGAGCGACGCGGCGACGCGGCACGCTGAAGCAAACCACGGGTTCGTTCATGATTGGTCTGGTTCTCGTCACGCATGGCCGCCTCGCCGCCGAGTTCATCTCGGCGCTGGAGCACGTCGTCGGCGCGCAGCGCAATGTGCTGGCCGTGTGCATCGGTCCCGAGGACGACATGGAGATGCGCCGCGCGGAGATCCTCTCCGCGGTGGGCAAGGTCGACGAGGGCGATGGTGTGGCGGTGCTGACCGACATGTTCGGCGGCACACCGTCGAACCTGGCGATGTCGATCCTCGGCAAGGGCAAGGTCGAGGTCATCGCCGGCATGAACCTGCCGATGCTGATCAAGCTCGCCTCGGTGCGCACCAACCGTCCCCTCGAGGAGGCGGTGATCGAGGCGCGCGAGGCCGGCCGCAAATACATCAACGTCGCGTCGCAGCTGCTCGCCGGCGCGCCGCGATGACGGCAGTGCCGCCGGCGACGCGCCGCGTCACGATCCTCAACAAGCGCGGCCTGCACGCCCGCGCCGCCGCCAAATTCGTCAAGCTCGCCGGTCAGTTCCAATCCGAGGTCACGGTCACCAAGGACGGCACGAGTGTGTCGGGGCGCTCGATCATGGGATTGATGATGCTGGCCGCGAGCCCGGGCAGCGAGTTGGCGCTGAGCGCGGAAGGCCCCGATGCCTGGGCCGCGCTCGATGCGATCGCGGCCCTCGTTGCCGGCAAATTCGACGAGGATTGAGCGCGCCGAGCGGGGCGACGGCACAATACCCGAGGTTGTTACGGTCGGTTCAGCGCGAAGCTGCTAGGTTGCACGCCGTGCCGTCGGCCGGTTTCAGGGCCGCGGCGCCAGGAGCATCGTGGCGCAGATGAGAGCTCGCGCGGCCGCAACGCGGTCGCGCTCGACAACGACGGGAAGCGAAACGGTTCTGGACGGGCTCGGCGTCTCGCCCGGTGTCGCGATCGGGCCGGCGCATCTCCACGAGGTCGGAGACATCCAGGTTCCCGTCTACGCCCTCAAGCCCGACGAGATCGAGGGCGAGCTGGCGCGATTTCGCGGCGCGGTCGACAAATCGCTGCGCCAGCTGGCGAAGCTGAAGGCCAAGGGCGCCGATCTGCCGGCGGCGGTCGCCGAGGAGATCGGGTTTCTGCTCGATGCGCATGCGCAGATGCTCTCGGGCTCGCGCTTGGTGCGCGGCGTCGAAGCGCGCATCTCCGCGGGGCCGCTGAATGCCGAGGCGGCGGTGCAGCAGGAGACCTCGACGATCGCGAAGACGTTCACCGCGATGGAGGACGCCTATCTCGCGGCGCGCGTCCAGGATATCCGCGAGGTTGGTCGGCGGCTGCTGCGCAATCTGACGCGCTCGCCCTTTCAAGCCTTCAGCCATCTCGCCGAAGGCACGATCCTGGTTGCCGAGGAGATCACGCCCGCCGACACCGCGCTGATGAACCCGGCCCTGATCGCGGCGTTCGGCTGCGTCCTCGGCGGCATGGAAGGCCATACCGCGATCATGGCCCGCTCATTGGGGCTGCCGGCCGTGCTCGGCGCGGCGGGCCTGATCGGCGCCGTCAAATCGGGCGAGACCATCATCATCGATGGCAGCGCGGGGCGGATCATCGTGCGCCCGGCGCCGGCGACTCTCGAGGCCTACGAGCGCAAGCGACTCGGCTTCCTGCGCGAGGAGAAGCAGCTCCAGCGCCTGGCCAAGCTGCCCGCGGTCACGCGCGACGGCATCGATATCGGGCTCTACGCCAATCTCGAGCTGCCGCGCGACGTCGAGACGGCGCGCATGCACGGCGCCGCCGGCATCGGCCTGATGCGCAGCGAGTTCATGTTCATGAACCGCGACGACGTGCCGACCGAGGACGAGCAATACGCGCAGCTCGCGCATGTCGTGACGGCCCTCGGCGGCCGTCCGGCGACCATCCGCACGCTCGATGCGGGGGGCGAGAAGCTCGCCTCGGCGCTGGGCCCGCGCTTCACCGCGGGTCCCAATCCGGCGCTCGGTCTGCGCGCGATCCGGCTCACGCTCAAGGAACCGGCGCTGATGGAGGCGCAACTCGCCGCCATCCTGCGCGCGGGCGCGCATGGCCCGGTGCGGATCCTGCTGCCGATGATCTCCCATCTGCACGAGGTCCTCGAGGTGCGCGAGATCCTCGGACGCGTCGAGCGGCGGCTGGTGCGCAAGGGCGTCGCCATCGCCGAGCCGCGGCCGCCGCTGGGCGTGATGATCGAGGTGCCCGGCGCCGCGCTCGCCGCCGACAGCCTCGCGCGGGTCTGCGATTTCTTCGCCATCGGCACCAATGATCTGACGATGTACACCCTCGCCATCGATCGCGGCGACGAGCAGGTGGCGCATCTCTACAACCCGCTGCACCCCGCCGTGCTGCGGCTGATCCAGTTCACCACCCAGGCCGCGTTGCGCAACCGCATCCCCGTGAGTCTCTGCGGCGAGATCGCCGGCGACCCGCGCTACACGGCCTTGCTGCTTGGCCTCGGCATCCGCGAGCTTTCGATGGCGCCGATCAAGCTCGCCCGCGTGAAGAACCGCGTGCGTTCGATCGAACTCGCCGCCGCCTCGGTGCGCGCGCAGGCGATCATGGACCAGTCCGACGCCGGCCGCATCGCGGCCCTGGTGGATGACTTCAACGCGCTGGCGTGAGGGCAGTGACGGGGTACCAGCCGCGTACGACTGGCGCTGGTCTGGAGTGCAGCGCATGACACGGGCGATGCCCAGGTTCTTGAGGTGCCGGTTTTCAGAACCCGAAGCGAAGTGGCGGTCAATGAAACAGAAGATGGCTGAGAAGGACTTTCCTGTTGTCTGCGTCGGTGGGTCGGCCGGTGGCCTCACCGCTTACATCAGGCTACTGAGCAATCTGCCGCCCGACATGGGCGTGGCAATCGTCATCGTCAATCATCTGAGAACCGCGGACACGTTGCTCCATGAAATTCTTCCACGGCACACGAAGATGCCGGTTGAACTGATCACACATGGACTACGCCTCCGGCCCAACCATGTATTCATCATCCCGCCCCAACGCGATCTGCACGTTCTTGATGGAAAGTTCCATCTGGAGCCGATATCGAAACCGAGGGGATGGCCCGACGTCATTACAGTATTTCTACGCTCTCTGACTGAGCACTGGGACGGGAAACTCGTAGCGGTCATTGTCTCGGGGTATGATGGAGACGGAGCAGCTGCTCTGTGCGGCATAAAAGATGTGGGTGGCATTACAATCGCTCAGAAGCTGGAGACAGCCGTTCAGCCCGACATGCCTGAAACCGCAATAGAGAGCGGATGCATAGATTTCATCCTCTCACCTGAGGATATCGCTCGAGAAATTATCCGAATAGCGCACGCGAACACTTGAACGGACTCCAAGCGTGGGTTTGATGTTGGGGTGCACCTTGAGCCGCGAGCCAAGATCCCTGTGGTGGTGCCGAGATCCGAGCCTCGAATGACTCGTGCAACGGTCCAATTCGACGCTGGATCGATTTTAGGCGCGCGCTGAGCCGCGAGCCGATATGCAACGGCAATGTCGAATCGCTGCGGCGGATCGTGAGCCGCGAGAGCATCCTGCTCTGGTTCCTCCGCACCTACGCCGCCAACCGCCGACGCTACGGGGAGATCTTCGCGGCGCCGGGAAAATGGGCGAGCCTCACGATGATCCGATTGCGCAACACGCACGAGATCGACGCGTTGGTCGCGCGTGTCACGGAATAATGCACGCTGAATAATGCACGCTGGATCGATATTCCCGGGATCGATATTCCCCGACCGCATCGCCGCCCTGGTCGACGATTTCAACGCGCTGGCGTGACGCGGAGATGGCGCAGGGTTCGGAGCCGACTTCTCCGTCTGTGCCGATTCAATCATTGAGAAGTTTATAGTCGAACTTTGGAATTCTCATAGATGAAGTATCTCCCAAGACCGACCTCGCCGCCCCACTCGGGGTGAGCGTTCCCACGATCACGCGATGGCTCGGCGTGCTGGAGACGAGCGCGCAGATCTTCATCGTCCCGCCGGCTCAAAGATCGCGTTGCACCTCGTGCATCAAGCGCCGAAAGCGCCGCCGCCAACCCACGCCGTCGCCCCGGACGTGCGGGGAGCGACGAAATGCCCACAGCTCGTCCATGGCTTGCGGTCAGCATGGTCTGTTAGTTGTTGAATTGCTCCAGGTCCGTCCCCGGAGCGCTGATGGTTGTGACACTGATCCCACCGCATGACGACGCATCGATCGATCGTTCGGAGCACCCCCAACATGCCGCCACGCCCCGCCACACGCGCGTCACCGAAGCCAGCCCGAGCGGCGCAGGATACGCGTGCGTCGATCAAGGCGATCGCGGTGGCAACGTCGGCAGCGGCCGGCGGCGATGGCGTCCGCGCCATCGTCGGCGCCGCTGGGGCGTCCCCCGTCGCAACGCATCGGGACAAGGCCTCGAAAAAAGCGAATGGGAACGCCGCTAGTGGAAGGCTGCATCAACTCGCCGAGATGCGGCACGACCCGGCGGTGATCCGGCGCCTGTTCGAGACCGGCGAGTATCCCTATGAGACGCGGCTTCGCAGCGGGACCTATGAGCAGCACATGCTCGAACTCCAGCGCGAGCTGCTCAAATGCCAGCGATGGATCGAGGAGACCGGACAGAAAGTCATCGTGCTGTTCGAGGGCCGCGACGCGGCGGGTAAGGGCGGCACGATCAAGCGGTTCATGGAGCACATGAACCCGCGCACGGCGCGCGTCGTGGCGCTGCTGAAGCCAACCGAGCGCGAGCGCTCGCAATGGTATTTCCAGCGCTATGTCGCGCATCTGCCGTCTGCAGG
>JANNTF010000285.1:0-1110 GCA_031403455.1 Alphaproteobacteria bacterium
CATTCGCCGCGATCGCGAAGAAAGTGCAAGCCACGCCGCCGATGCGCATCGCCGCGATCGCCGGAGATCAGGCGGATTGCGAGGCGCTGACCGCGCTCAAGGATCTGATGGCGGCATTGGGAACGTCGAATCTGGATTGCCGACAAGACGGCGCCAAACTGGATCCGACCTGCGCGGCGAGTTGGCGGTTCAATTCGACGATCGCCGGCATCGATCGTGCGGATGCGTTGCTGCTGATCGGGACCAATCCGCGATGGGAAGCGCCAATCGTCAATGCGCGGTTGCGCAGACGTTGGCTGGCCGGAAAGTTTCCGATCGCGGCAATCGGTCCGCAGCTCGATCTCACGTTCAAGTTCGATTATCTCGGCGCCGGCCCGGCGACACTGGCCGAGATCGCCGACGGCAAGCTCGGCTTTGCCGAAACGATGAAGAACGCCAAGGCGCCGATGATGATCATCGGTCAAGGCGCGCTCATTCGCGGCGATGGTGCACAGGTGTTGTCACTGGCGCGGCGTGCCGCCGAAACTCTAGGTGTCGTGAAGGACGGCTGGAACGGCTTCAACGTGTTGCATACCGCGGCATCGCGTGTCGGCGCGCTTGAGCTCGGTTTCGTGCCCGGACCTGACGGACGTGATGTGAGCGGCATTCTCGACGGCTGCGAGAGCGGCGAGATCGAGATCGTCTGGCTGCAGGGCGCCGATGAGATCGATGTCGCCAAGCTCGGCAAAGCCTTCGTGATCTATCAGGGCCATCATGGCGACCGCGCCGCCCACCGCGCCGATGTTATCCTGCCAGGCGCGGCGTATACCGAGAAGAACGCAAGCTACGTCAACACCGAAGGTCGGGTGCAACAGGCGCGCCTCGCGATATTTCCGCCGGGCGAGGCCAAGGAGGATTGGAAGATTCTGCGCGCCTTGTCCGATCAACTCGGCAAGCGACTGCCCTATGACACGCTGGCGCAATTGCGCCAGCGGATGGTTGCGATCAACCCGATCTTCGGCCGGCCGGACGAAATTATTCCGGCGGCATGGGGTGGTTTCGGCACGCCAGGCGCGGTCGGGACCACGCCGTTCAAGTCGCCAGTGGCGAATTTCCACATGACGTGCGCCA
>JANNTF010000286.1:0-5422 GCA_031403455.1 Alphaproteobacteria bacterium
GCCGCGAGGTCCTTGGCGAGATTGACCATGTACATCTGGCATTCGTCGACGTCCTTCAGTCGGACCGGGCCCATCTGACCCATCTCCTCTTTCAGGAGCTTGCCGGCGCGCTCGGACATGTTGGAGAAGAACATCTCCCGCATCGTCTCCGACGATCCCTTCAGCGCGATGCCGAGCTTGGCCTTGTCGACGCCGCGAAGCAGGGTCTGAACGCCGCCCGTATCGAGACGGCTGAGATCCTCGAAGGTGAACATCAGGGACTTGATCTTCTCGGCAGAATCCTTGTTCCGCTCCTCGAGCGCGCCCATGAAGCGCGCCTCGGTGCTGCGGTCGAAATTGTTGAAGATCTCGGACATGACTTCGTGGGAGTCCCGTCGGCTGGTGCGCGCCAGATTGGTCATGAACTCGGTGCGCAGCGTGCGTTCCACGTCGTCGAGAATCTCCTTCTGGACGGACTCCATGCGCAGCATGCGCATGACGACTTCCATGGCGAATGCCTCGGGCAACTGGCCGAGGACCCGGGCCGCATGATCCGACTTCACCTTCGTCAGCACGACGGCGACGGTCTGCGGGTATTCGTTCTTGAGATAGTTGGCCAGCACCGCCTCGTTCACGTTTCCGAGCTTGTCCCACATGGTGCGACCGGCCGGACCGCGGATCTCCTCCATGATCTGGGCGACCCGATCCTTGGGCAGCGTCTTGCCGAGCAGACGCTCGGTCGAGTCGAAGCTGCCGACCAGCGAGCCCGTGGATGAGATCTGGTCGGCGAAATCGACGCATAGCCGCTCGACGACGTTGGAGCTGACCGTTCCGAGTGTCGCCATGGAAGCCGACAGCTCCTTGATCTCGTCATCGCCCATCAGCGCGAAGAGTTTCGTGGTGTTGTCCTCGCCGAGCGAGAGCATCAGCGCTGCCGCCCGTTCGATGCCGGTCAATGCCCGGACATCCTCGCGGATCTTTCCAGCCATGACGGCTCATGCCTCCTGGTACATCCAGTTGCGGATGATCGCGACCGCTTCCTCTGGATGCTTGTCGACGATCTCGCCGAGCTTCTTCATGGCCGATGCCTTGACGCGTCCCTCGACGCCGTCCACGTTGATGTCTCCAGGGGGCGCACCTAGCTGACCGTCGGCGCCGGCGGTGTGGCCAGTTGGTGGCGCGAGCGCCGCCGGTCCACCGCCTGCGGCACCGGGCAGCGCGGCCTGACCGCCGGCGGCGGAGGGGCTTGCCGCACGACTCACGACGGCAATCATCGGGCGCGCGACGAGCAGAATGACGAGCACGGCGACCACGAGGAGCACGCCCATCTCCGCCAGGCGGAGGATCTCGCCACGCGTGAAGTCGAACATGCTCGGCGCGACGATCGGCTGATCGGGAATGTCGGACGCGGCGAAGGCGAGGTTGATCAGCTCCAACGTGTCGCCGCGCTTCTCGTCGAAGCCCACCGCCGAGCGCGCCGCCGCGCGAAGCTGCTCGAGCTGCTCGGGATTGCGCGGTTGGTAGGTGGTCTTGCCATCGGAACCGGCCGTGAGAACCCCGTCGACGATCACCGACGCGGATAGCCGCTTGATCGTTCCGACCTCGCGCACATGGCTCGTCGTCTTCTTGGTCACTTCGTAGTTGATGGTTTCCTCCTGGCGCGTCGTCTTGGTCCGGTTCTGGCTGCCGCCCGGCTGGCTTTCGGCGTCCGGCAGATTGTTGCCGACGGAGACTCCTTGATTGCCGGCGGTCTCCGACGCGTCGTTGTTCTCGTTCACCGTCTGCCGCGAGCGCTCGACCTGACCATCGGGATCGAAGGTCTCGGCGTTCGTGACCATGCGGTCGAAATCCATGCTGAGCGTCACCTCCGCGCGGATCTTGCCGGGACCGACCGCGCGCTCGAGCTGCTCTTCGATCTTGCGCGCGAGCGCCTGCTCGTACTCGCGGCGCCGCTCGTCCGCGTTGCCGGCACCGGAGGCCGTCGCGGAGTCGTCCGGCTCGCCGCTGCCGCGCGCCAGCAATGTGCCGCGATCATCGATGATCGAAACCCGCGCCGGTTTGAGGCTCGGAACCGCGGCGGCGATGAGATGCTGGATGGCCTGCACCTGGGAGCGGGGCAAGCGCCCGGACTCGCGAAGCTTGAGGATCACCGATGCTGTCGGCTCGATACGGTCGCGGCTGAACAAATCGCGGCGCGGGATCGACAGATGAACGCGCGCCCCGCCGATCGGTCCCAGCGCCGCAATGGTTCGCGCCAGCTCGCCCTCGAGGGCGCGCACGAGATTGAGGTTCTGCATGAAATTCGTTGCGCCGAGCGCCTCGGAGCGATCGAAGAGCTCGTAGCCGACCGAGCCGCCGCGCGGCAGGCCCTGCTCGGCCATGGCCATGCGGAGTCGCAGGGCGCGGTCTTGCGGTACCCAGAGCTGCGCGCCCCCGGCGCGCAATTCAAAGGGAATGTTCTGCGCTTCGAGCTTGGCCACGATCTGGCCGGCATCGTTGGCCGCCAGATCGGCGTAGAGCAGCCCCATGGCGGGCTGGGTCAGCTTGTTCGTGAAGAAGCTGAAGAACCCGAGCAGGCCGGCGCCGACCAGTGCGAGGGCGATCAACCGCGCCATACCCAGACGCTGCAGAGTTTCGAACAATGCGTTCACGCGCGCCCCAAACGTTGCGTTCGCTCGCCCGATTTCCGCACCAGGAGTGGTGCAGCGGACGGCTCAATCCACAGACGTTAGGGGAGTCCCCGTGAATGGCGAGTTAATCGCGGGGAAAAAATTGCCGGGGCATCCCCGGCATCTCGTCAGGACTTGTCGTTGGCCGGCTGGCGATAATCCTGCAAGCGCGTCGTGCGGAGTCCGGGAAGACCGTGCCGCTCGATCAACCTCTGCCATGAGGAGAATTCCTCCGCCGACAGGCGATAGCGCTTGCACGCGTCTTCAAGCGTGAGCACACCGCGGCGGACGGCCGCCACCACCGCCGCCTTGCGCCGGATCACCCAACGCTTGGTCTCGGGTGGCGGAAGTTCTTCCAGTACGGGTCCCTCGGCGAGGCGAGGGAGCATCCGGAAGCCATCATGAAGTCGCGTATCGTCCATCGAGCTGCTCCGATTCAAGGCCGATGCGCGGCCTGATCCATGCGCGACATTACGCGCTGCGTTTTAAAATTCGCCTAAGCGAAGTCGCGGATTTGGAACGCATTTTAGGTGATGCTTCGGTCATCTCTCGTGAGGCGTTCAGCGCCGGAGGTCACGGATCGTCTCCAGCATTTCGTCCGTCGTGCGCACGAGCTGCGCGGCCGACGAGTAGGCCCGTTGCGTGATGATCAACTGCGTGAATGCATCCGCCAGATCGACGTTGCTCGCCTCGCGACTGCCGGAGAACACCGTGGCGAGATCGCCCGCCGCTCTGTATTCAGCGGCGCCGGAGTTGGGTCCTTCGACCCAGAGATTGTCGCCGAGCTCGGTGAGGCCGTTCACGTTGGCGAAGTTTGCGGTCGCCAGCTGATAGAGCGGGCTGACCGCTCCGGAGGAGAATCGACCCGACACGAGCCCGTTGCCGTCGATCTCGTAGTCGACGAAATCGCCGGCCTCGAGGCCATCTTGTGTGTAGAGACCGCGATAGAAAAGCGAGCCGCGCTGGAAGACATTCGACACGTCGAGCGAGAACAGGCCACCCGCATCGATCGTCGTCGCCGAGGTGAGAGCGCCGACGCCATCGAAACTCATGGTCTGCGTGGCGCCAAGCGCGATGCCGTCGGAGTCGAAGACGTCCAGGTCCCACGTGTTGATGGCGGTATTTGTCCAGGTGAGCGTCAACGTATTGGCGGCACCGGCGCTGTCGAAATAGGCGATATTGGTGGAGACCGTCGAACTCCCGACCGCCGGCAGCTCGAGGCCAAGCTCCCCTTGCGTCGTCGCGCGGCCAGGATAGGGATCGTTCAACGAGGCGGGAATTCCCACCATGTCGCTGAGCGACCCGCCTACCACATTGCCGGACGCATCGATTTCCCACGCCAAGAGGTACTTGTCTTCGAAGGCCGATAGGTAGCTGCCGACCGCGCCGGTGTCGTCGATTGCAGTCCCGAAGAGCGAGGCTTTGCGCGAGTAGCTGATGTCGCCGGCGCCGGACGGCTCCGTCGAGTAGATGAAGAAGCCTTTCCCGCTCAACGCCAGGTCGAGCGGCCGATCGGTCTGTTCGATCGCGCCTTCGACATCCACGATCCTGCGGATTTCGGCCTGAACGCCGCCGGCTTGGTGGGGGTTCGTCTCGATGCCGGACAGCAGCGTTGCGAAGGTCGTATCGGCGCGGCGATACCCTGACGTCCGCACATTGGCGATGTTCTGGCCGATCGCGTCCATGGAGACGGAGTGGGCGATCATCGCCGCCACGCCGATCTCGAAACTGGGCATCGTGCTCATCGTGATCTCTCCCGACCTTCCGCGTCACTCGGCATCAGCGCTTGATGCGCAGGAGTTCGTCGAGCATTTCGTCTGCGGTCGTGATGATGCGCGCGGATGCCGAGTAGGCGCGCTGCGTCGTGATCATGCTCGTGAACTCCTCGCCGAGATCGACGTTGGAGCCTTCGACGGCCGCTGATTCGATGCGCCCGGCGCCTCCCGTGTTGGCTTCGCGGAGGTTGAACTCACCCGATGACGTCGTCTGCGCATAGGCGTTGCCGTTGCGCGCCTGCAGGGCGTTGGAATTGGCAAAGGTCGCGACCGGCAATTTCCAGATTCGCTGGGTCGCCCCGTTCGAGAACGAGGCCACGACATAGCCATCGTTGTCGATCGCGGCGCCGGTCCGCAAACCGACCTCGGCGCCATCCTGATTGACGAACTGGATGTTGTAGTCCGATGCGAACTGGGTGAACCCGCTGGTCAGGTCCTCTTTGCCGAAATTGAGATCGATCGTCGAGTCGGAGGCGCCGTTGTTCCAATCGATGGTCACGGCGGATTCGATGGATCCGTCACCGCCCGGTGTGATCGCCGCGGGAGCGCCGGCGGTCTGCGACAGATCGACCGTGTCGATGCTGCCATCTCCGTTGAACGTCAAGGCGCCCCACGCCAGAACGTTGTTCGTGGTTCCGGCGATGCCGACGGCGTCAGCGGAGGACATGGTGAATCCCCAGCCATTGGTGGTCGTCAGCTTCATCACGCTGAGTGTGATGTTGTGCGCGGTGCCGAGGGAGTCGTAGATGCGGAGGTCGCGGCGGAAATCCGCCGTGAAGGACGTGGCCGCCATGGTGTCCGCATCGGCGAGGGCGATGGTGGCTGTGGTGAGCGCGTCCCACGGCGCCGCCGTGGGAACGGCGGCCGCATCGAGATTGGCGCCGATCTCCACGCGCGACGTATCGACCGCGACGCCATTCAGCGTTCCAACCGAAACGGTATCGATCGTATTGACGTCGATGATGTTGCCGCCCTGATCGAGCTGCCAGCCCTGCAGAA
>JANNTF010000287.1:0-6163 GCA_031403455.1 Alphaproteobacteria bacterium
CGCGCACCACGCGCGCGGTGCGCGGCGTGTAGGTGATCGACAGCGCGATCACGGCGTTGAACTCCGACGGCCCGAGCACCGCGGCGATGGCGATCGCGAGCAGGATGCCGGGGAAGGCCATCATCGCGTCCATCACGCGCATCACGACGTTGTCGATGCGGCGGAAATAGCCGGCGAGGCCGCCGATCAGGGCGCCGCACACGCCGGTCACGATCACGACCATCAGCCCGATGCGCAAGGAGACGCGGCTGCCGTGGAAGATGCGGCTCAGCACGTCGCGCCCCGCACGATCGGTGCCGAGCCAATGGATGTCGTTGGGCTGGCCGAGCCGGTAGCGGAAATTATTGCGCATCGGATCATGCGGCGAGATCAGGTCCGCCAGCAGCGCCACCAGCACCACCGTTCCGAACAGCGTCGCGCCGACGAGGAAGGAGCGGTGGTTGAGCAGCCGTCGCCACAGTGGCGTCGGCGCGACGAGGGCCGGCGCCTCAACGGTCATAGCGCACGCGCGGATCGACCACCGCGTAGAGCACATCGACGAGGAGATTGACGAGCACGAAGATCGTCGCGGTGAGCAGCAGCCCGCCCTGGATGACCGGAAAGTCGCGCCGCAGAATGCCGCCGATGATCAGCCGCCCGACGCCCGGGATCGAGAATACTTGCTCGATCACGATCGCGCCGCCGAGCAGGATGCCGACGCTCAGTCCGATCACTGTGACGACGGGGATCATCACGTTGGCGAGCGCGTGCTTGCCGATGACGATCCGGTTGGGCAGGCCCTTGGCGCGCGCGGTGCGGATGAAATCCTGACGCAGCACGTCGAGCATCGAGGCGCGGGTCATGCGCGCGAGCAGTCCGACCTGGGTCAAGGCGAGCGCGAGGGCCGGCATGGCCATGTGCCTGAGCCAGCCGATCGGATCCGTGGTGAACTCGACATAGAGGCCTGTCGGCAGCCAGCCGAGCTGCACGGCGAAGAAATAGATCATCACGAGGCCGAGCCAGAAATCGGGCAGCGACAGCCCGGCCAGTGCGATGGTCATCGTGACCTGGTCGACCCAGGTATTGACGCGCATCGAGGCGAGCACGCCCGCGGCAATGCCGATCGCGACGGAGAAGACCAAAGCGAGGCCGGTGAGCGACAAGGTGATCGGCAGGCGCTCGAGGATCGCCTGCGTCACGCTGCGGCGGAGCAGGATCGATTGCCCGAGATCGCCCTGGGCGAGGGCGTAGTACCAGCCGAACAGCCGCTCATGGAATGGAAGATCGAGACCGTAGACGGCGCGGATGCGCGCGACCTCCTCGCGACTCGCGCCCGGGCCGGCGAGCTCCGCGGAGACGTCGCCGGGCACGAAATAGATCAGCACGAAAGTCAGCACCGAGACGATCAACAGGACCGGCACCGCGGCGAGCAGGCGGCTGGAGAGGAAGCGGATCATGGAATTGAAAGAGCCTGTGCCGGCCCCCTCCCTAACCCTCCCCCGCTTCGCGGGAGAGGGAACTCGTCAGCGCAGCCGTCCGATGACTCCCTCCCCCGCGAAGCGGGGGAGGGTTGGGGAGGGGGCAGTGCTGCGCCTCGATCTCACGTGAACCAGACGTCCCACATGCGCGGGATGCGGTACGGCTTGAAGTTCTCGACGTTGCTGCGGGCGCCCTGGACGATGCCGAAATCGCCGAGCTTGATCGCGGTGACGTTGTCGTACATCCGGCGCTGGAAATCGGCCATGCCGGCCTTGCGATCGTCGAGCTTCAGCGACGTCGCGAGCTTGGCGTAGGCCGCCTCGAGCACCGGATCCTCGACATGCGATTGCAGCTGCGGCTTCACGAAGAAGCCGGCCACGTTGTACGGCCCTTCATACGGTTCGATCCCCATGCCGAGCGCCCAGAGATGCCAGCCCTCGGGCTTGAGGCGCATCGCCGAGGCCGCCGGCCAGTCGAGGATCAGCGGCTTCACGTTGACGCCGAGCTTCTTGAGCTGCTCGGAACCGACTTCGGTGACGCCCTTGTGGTTGAGGATGGTCGAGTCGCCGAGGAAGACGATCTCCTCGCCCTTGTAGCCGGATTCCTGCAGGAGCTGCTTGGCCTTGGCGAGGTTCTTCTGATTGTAGAGATCCTTGCCGATGTCGCCGGCGTTATAGGTCGTGTTCGGATGCTGCCAGCCATGGGTCATCCGATAGAGGCCGTCATTGGCGATCGCGATGATCTCCTCGTAATCCAGCGCGGCCTGGATGGCCTGGCGGAATTTGAGATTCGCCATCATCCCTTGCGAGTGGTTGAGGATGATGACCTGGAACGCCCAGGGCATCATCTCGTGGATCTTGATCGCGCGGTTGCTCTTGAGCCGTTGTGCCGCGGGCGTCGGAATGAGTTCGTTGATGTGGATCTCGCCGGTCTCGAGCGCCGCGGCGCGTGCGCCGGCCTCGGGCATGAAGCGGACCGTGATGTTGTCGAAATGCGGCGTCTTCTTGCCGCCGAACCCGTCACGTTCCTTGAAGTTCGTGTTCTGCACGTAGCCTTCGTGCCGGCGCAGCTTGATGTCCGCATCGGGGCGGAAGGCGACGAACTGATAGGGCCCGGTCCCGATGATGTCGACCTTGTTGGCCTCTTTGGGGGTCTCCTCGGCGGGCATCACCACGAAGGGCGCCCGCGGGCTCGAAATGCCTTCCATGAATCCCGGGAATGGCTTGGTGAGCTTGACCACGTAGGTGCTCGCATCCGGCGTCTCGGTCTCAGCGACATCTTTCAGGATCGCCGCGCTGTTGCCGACACGCTTGTAGCGATCCATCGACGCCTTCACGTCGGTCGATGTCATGTCCTTGCCGTTATGGAACTTCGCCTTGCGCAGCTTGAAGCGATAGGTCAGGCCGTCGGGCGAGATATCCACGCCCTCGGCGAGGTCGGGGATGACGTTGGCGTTCTCGTCGCGCGTGAACAGCGTCTCGTACATGTGCAGCGAGATGTTGCGCGCATGTTGCGCGCTCGTGGTCTGCGCGTCGATCGAGGGCGGCGGAGATTGCTGCGCCATGATGCACTCGCCGCCCTTCTTCTGGGCGATGGCGGGCGCGCCGATGCTGGAGGCCGCGATGCCCGCACTTGCGGCCGCGGTATGGAAACGACGACGTGTGATCATGTGCCTCTCCCCAAGATAATCCCCGTGCGGCGCTGCGCCGCGATGAACGTCACGTTAGTCCGCGATCATCACGCGGGCAATGTCGTTGCATGGATCAGCTGCGGTATTCCGGCTCCTCGCGATCGAGCACGCGGCGCCAGGCGTCGAGCGTTTCACGGCCCTCGAGCTTGTCGCTCCACACGCCGCGATAGTTCCAGCGCAGATTGTCGGGTTGTTTGCGCAAGGGCTCGCCGGTCCACATCGCCATCAGCTGATAGCCGCAGGTCTGCTCGGCGACCAGCAACTCATGGAGCGCGTCGTGGACCGTCGGGCCGACCGTGAGGATGCCGTGATTGGCCATCACCATCACTGTCTTGTCGCCCAGCGCCTCGGCCAGCCGATAGCCCTCCTCGAGCCCGCCGGCAGGGCCGGTCATGGCGTCGTCATAGGCGACGCGATCGTTGATGATCAAATTATTGTGGTGGGCGAGGGCGAGGCGACCCTTCTCGATCAGCGACAGCGCCGTGATGTTGGGGGGATGCACGTGCAGCACGCAGCGCGCATCGGCGCGCGCCTTATGGATCGGGGCATGGATGTGAAACGCGACAGGCCGCACCTGGCCGCTGCCGCGCACGACATTGGCTTCGTAATCGACGACCATCAGGCTGGAGGCCGTGATCTCCCGGAACAGCATGCCCTTGGGATTGAGCAGGTAGTGCTCGTCGCTGCCCGGCAGCATCAGGGTGAAATGATTGCCGATGCCGGAATTGTAGCCGAGGCGCGAGCACACCCGGAAAGCCGCGGCGAGATCGCGTCGCAGCTCCAGCTCCGTCTCCCTGTTGATGTCCGCCGACCGCATCGTGTTCATGAATTCACTCTCCTTGCACAACGTGTCGTCGTCGATCCTAGAAGCTTCCGGCGCGCGGGAGAATAGATAGGAACCATGCCGCGCGCGCTTGACCGCTATGTTCGGAACCGGGTCAGATCGCCGACGATCCGCTCTCTCTCCCGGATATTGCAAGGACAGCCATGCGCAGCCTCCCCGATCCCAGGACCGAACGCCCGCGCGTGCGCGCCGATGTCGATTTCGACAAATCAGGCAAGCAATTCGGCCATATCCGCGTGCCCAGGCCGCACACCCATTCCGGTCTCGGCGTGTGCGGCATTCCCATCATCGTGGTGAAGAATGGCAGCGGGCCGACTTTTCTTCTGACCGCCGGCACGCATGGCGACGAGTATGACGGCCAGGTCGGGCTGCTCAATCTCGCGCGCGAACTCGAGCCGGCGCAGGTCCAGGGCCGCGTCATTATCATCCCCGCGCTCGATCTGCCGGCCGTCGAAGTGGGCCATCGCCTCTGCCCTGTCGATGGCAGGGATCTCAACCGCGTCTTCCCGGGCAATCGCAACGGGACGTTCACGGAGATGCTGGCGGATTACGTGACCCGCGTGCTGCTGCCGATCACCGACTACAACATGGACATCCATACCGGCGGCACCTATCACGACACCGCGCCCAACACCTGCTCGCATTTCATCGACGATCCCAAGCAGATGAAGGCGACGATCGATATCGGCATGGCCTGGGGCGCGCCCTATCACGCGGTGCTCAAGGAGTCCGATCACACCAACAGCTTCATGACCATCGCCGATCATCTCGGCGTGCCGGCGCTGAGCGCCGAACTCGGTGGACTCTCGCGCATCGGCTCCGACACGCTCGCGATCATCGAGCGGGGTTTGCGCAACATGCTCAAGCTCTACGGCGCCATCGACGGCAAGATCGAGGCGCCCGCGACGCCGACGCGTCTGATGGGTATTTCCGATCCGGGCAAGGCGCTGGTCACGGCGCCGCATGGCGGCATCTTCCACGCCTTCCATGGCGGCGGCGCCTGGGTCGAGAAGGGTCAGGAGGCCGGGCGCATCTATGATTTCCACGATCCCAAGCGGCCGCCGACCAGCGTCCATTACGATCATTCCGGCTGCCTCTGGGCGGTCCATACCGGTCCGCGTGTCGAACGCTTCGACGTGCTCGCCATCGTGATGAACGACCTCGACCGCGCGGAATTGGGGATCTAGGCAGCGACCCGTCGATCGCGGCACAAATGGCCGCCGCGGGCCAAGCGCGGCAACGCAACAAGCGACGACCCAGAGCAGGAAGGCTGACGCCCGAAGACCCGTTCACCGCAGATCCCGAGGGGAGACCGCCATGGCCATCAGGTCGACACGCGCGCGCGCACGAGGGACACGAGGGGGTGCCAACCGTCGAGGTCGCGCGACGGCGAGATCGGCGCAGGCGCAGACGGGATTCAGCCATGTCTATCTGCCCGTGAACCGGCTCGCCTGGTGGGATGCCGCGCCGCCGGTCTCGGGTCCGATCCAGCTCGGCGGGCGCGGCGTCGGCGGGCAGAGCTTCGATCGCGAATTCTACTCCAGCCTCGCGACCGTGGTCGGCCACGACGTCACGAACGATCGCGGCTTCGCGATCGTGCCGATCGCGGTGCGGCTCGATTGGGTCGGCTCCTACACCGTCAACACGATCCGCGCGCCGCAGGTTCCCTTCCTCGTGCGCGCCCAGGCGCCGGGCGTGGCGGCGCCGCGCTTCGCCCAGCTCGCGCTGCGCGGCGACACAACGGCCAAACGCAACGTGATCGTCCATCGGCGGATCGCCGGCGCGGGGCGCCCATTCTCGATCATCCTCGATTTCCCCGACGGGCAGCGCGTCGTCGGGCTCGAATGCGGTTTCAGCACGGCCCAGGCGCGCAGCGTCAATGAGGGCGCCTTCAAGCTGCGCGCCTGGCGCGGCGACGGTTCGGCTCTCGTCGAGACGACCGGGGCGGATCTGCAGGCCTCCGACTGGCTGTCGAACACGGTCTATCGCCTGGCGTTGCGCGATCAGGGCGGCGACATCCGCAGCATCGAGCTGCTCTGCGACGACGAGAGTTTCGTCGCCGGCAACGAGCTGTTCATCCATTCCGTCTGGTATGAGCCGCTGCCGCCCGCTGCCGTGCGGCAAGGCACGATCATCAACCACCGCGTCGACACCTTCACCGCCAATCAGGC
>JANNTF010000288.1:0-1362 GCA_031403455.1 Alphaproteobacteria bacterium
GTCCCTCCTCAAGTCGAGGAGGGACGACTCGGTTCGTCGTCGCCCCTCCTCGACTTGAGGAGGGGCAGCTTGCGCGAAGCGCAAGCGGGGTGGTGAAGCGCAGCGACGCCCGATCGGCATGTCCCTTCTCCTCCTCCTCGAGCAGACGCTCAACGGATTGCAGCTCGGCGTCACTCTGTTCCTGATCGCGGCCGGGCTCACCCTCGTGCTCGGGATCATGAATCTCGTGAACCTCGCGCATGGGTCGCTCTACATGCTCGGGGCGTTCTTCGCGGCGAGCTTCGCCCGATGGACCGGCAGCTTCACGCTCGGCGTTGTGCTCGCGCTCGCCGCCACCGCGCTGGTCGGGCTCGTGCTCGAGCGCGTCGTGGTGCGCCGGCTCTATGCGCGCGACCACCTCGATCAGGTGCTGGCGACGTTCGGCCTGATCCTGTTCTTCAACGAATTGACCAAGATCGTCTGGGGTCCGATCGCGCTCTTCGTCGATGTGCCGCCGGCCCTGAGCGGCCGTGTGGAGATCGTTCCGGGTGCGCCCTACCCGGTCTATCGCCTCGTCGTGCTGGCGGCGGGTCTCGGGGTCGCGATCTCCCTGTGGTGGCTGATCACGCGCACGCGCCTGGGCATGCTGATCCGCGCCGGCGCGTCGAACCGCGAAATGGTCGGCGCGCTGGGCGTCGACATCGACAAGCTGTACATGCTCGTCTTCGCGCTCGGCGCGGCCCTGGCCGGATTTGCCGGCGCGCTGGCCGGTCCGCTCTACGTCGTGGAGATCGGCATGGGCGACGCGATCCTGATCAAGGTCTTCGTGGTGATCGTGATCGGCGGCATCGGTTCGATCCGCGGCGCGTTCATCGCCGCCCTCATCGTCGGCATGGTCGATACGTTCGGGCGCGTGGTGCCGCACGCGATCGGACTTCCCGCGGCGATCGCGGAGATGGCGATCTACATCGTGATGGCCGCGGTGCTGTTCTTCCGGCCGACCGGCCTGTTCGCGGCGCGTGGGTGACGCGTGACACGCGACCGCCGCCTGCTCTTCATCCTGTGCCTGCTGGCTGTCTTTGCGATCTTGCCCGTGATCGCCAGCGCGCTCGGTCAGGAATTCTATATCGGCCAGGTCCGACGCGTGCTGATCTTCGCCATCGCCGCGGTGAGTCTCGATCTCATCCTCGGCTATGCCGGCATGGTGAGTCTCGGCCACGCCGCGTTCTTCGGCATCGGCGCCTATGTCGTCGCGATCCTGCACTGGCATGCCGATCGCGAGGTGCTTCTCTTCGGCATGGTGCCGGGAACCACCAGCAGCTTCGTGACGCTCCCGCTGGCGATGCTCGTCGCCGCCGCCCTGGCCGCCGCGATCGGCGCGAT
>JANNTF010000289.1:0-2749 GCA_031403455.1 Alphaproteobacteria bacterium
CAACAGCGGAAATTCCGCAGCCTGTGAGTTGCGTTCATAGCGCGCAGGAGTTGGTGTCACGATAGGTTCGGCGTCGCAGGACGATCGCCACGCTCCCATGCGTGGATGTAGTCGCGAGTCGTCGGCACGGTGTCGATCTGCCGCGCGAGCTGGATCTGCCACACCATGAAGCCCCAGCGCCGGAAACTCATCTCGCAGCTCGCGAGGTAGAACTCCCACATCCGCACGAAGCGCTCGTCATAGATCTCGAGGACGTCGTTGCGTGCCGCCATGAATCGGCGGCGCCATTCCCGCAGCGTCTGCGCATAGTGCAGGCGCAGGATCTCGATGTCGGTGACGATCAGGCCGCAGCCCTCGATGATCGGCAAGATCTCCGACAGCGCCGGCGCGTAGGCGCCTGGAAAGATGTACTTGTCGACCCATGCATTCATCACGCCCGGTCCATCCGAGCGGCCGATGGCGTGAATCACCGCGACGCCATCGTCGGTGAGCAAGTCTCTCAGCTTGAGGAAAAACTCGCGGTAATGGCCAACGCCGACATGCTCGAACATGCCCACCGAGACGACGCGGTCGTAGCGTCCCTGTTCGGTTCGGTAATCCTGCAGGCGAAACTCCACCCTGTCTGCCAACCCGGCTGCCGCGGCGCGCTGGGTCGAGAGCTTGAACTGCTCCTCCGACAGCGTCACGCCGACCACACGCCCCGCGCCCGCATGCGCGAGATGGAGACCGAGGCCGCCCCAGCCCGAGCCGATATCCAACACCGTCTGTCCCGGCGCCAGCAGGAGCTTGGCCGCGAGGTGCCGCTTCTTGTTCTCCTGCGCGGTCTCGAGCGTGTCCTCGGGCGTCCTGAAATACGCGCAGGAATATTGCCTGTCGGGATCGAGGAATGTGTCGTAGAGGCGCGCCGAGAGGTCGTAGTGATGCGCGACGTTCCGCTTGGCCCTTTCGATCGGATTGTATTGCAGCACGCGGCGGAAGAGCCGCCGGATCTTGTTGACGATGTCGAGCCAGGTGCCGCCGTCGATGACCTCGCTGTTGGCCCCCGCGAAATCGAGGAAATCGTAGATCTCTCCGTTCTCCACCCAGAGCCGGCCATCCATGTAGCCTTCGCCGAGTTTGAGGCGCGGATGCAGCGCGAGCGAGCGCGCCGCGCCGAGATCGCGAAAGCACAGCACGACCTCGGGACCTGGCTTGGCGCCCCGGATCACGCTGCGCTCGCCGTTCGGCGCGACGAAGGTGACGGCGCCATGCGTCACCAGCTGTCGGAACACCGTCTTCAATAGCCACATCGTCGCCGGTCCCTCTGCGGTAGCGAAATGCGATCTGACACCGCGTGAAGCTGCGCTGTAAAGCGGGCCAGCACAGTGCGCCGCATTCCTGCGCCGAATCGAAACGCCGCCCGGCAGCAACCGGGCGGCGTCTGAGGCGTGCGGATCGGGGCGTCTAGCCCCGACGGATCGACGTCATGTGTCGGTCGATTTGGCGGCCTTTGCCTTCTTGCCCTTCGGCTTCGCCGCTGGCGTTTCGTCGGGCGCGCCGGGTGCGGCCTCTGTGGTCTCGCCTTCGGACGCCGCTTCGGCTGCCGCGGGCTGAGCGACCGGCGCCGGCGCCTTGCTCGCGGCCTGGGCCTTCGCTTCGTCCTCCGACTGCGCGACGTTGACTCGGACTTCGATGGTCACTTCCGGATGCAGGGCCAGCCGGGTGCTGTGGATGCCAAGGGTCTTGATCGGTTCCTGCAACAGGACCTGCCGGCGGTCGGCCGTATATCCCGCCGCCGTGATGGCGGTCGCGACATCGCGATTGCTGACCGAGCCATAGAGCTGTCCGGTCTCGCCGGCCTGCCGGATGATGACGACGCTCAGCACGCCCATCTTCTCCGCGACTTTTGCGGCATCGCCCTTGCGTGCCAGGTTCTGCACCTCGAGCTGCACGCGCTGCTTCTCGAAATACGCGAGATTTTCCTTGGTGGCGCGCATCGCCTTTTTCTGCGGCAGAAGGAAGTTGCGGGCGAAGCCCGGCTTCACCTTCACGACATCGCCCATCTGGCCCAGGGCTTCGATCCGCTCGAGGAGGATCACTTGTGTTGCACTCATGGTCGGTCTCCGGGGTCGGTGCTGCGGAAAATCACAGGGACGGGGCGGGGCCGGCGAAACGTTCGCGCAGCTTCGCCCAAGGTTCGACAATGCCGAGCATTGCGATGACGATGATGGTGGGAGCGATGAGGAACAGCGCGCCGTAGACGGCGATGAGCGCAGGAACCCGCGCCTGCCATGCGCGCACCAGCGCATGCACGACAGCGAGCCCGGCGAATAAGAATCCGACGGCGCAAATCAGGACGAGATTGCTGCCGACGATGCCGGCCATTCCGGGAAACAAGGCGCCGACGCCGGCGACGGCCGCTCCCGTCGCGAACCAACCGGGCAATGCGAGATCCTGGAGCTGCGGCGTCGGCCGCAGATTATGGCTGGTGCGCACCAGCACGAACTGCGCCAGGGCCGCGTTGACGATCAGGAGCACGAAGAAGCCGATGCCGAGGAACCCCGGCAGGAACGAAAGCGAAAGACGAACCATGCGATCGATTGCCTCCGGCGTCATGTCAGCCGGCAGAAACTCGCTCGGGAGGTTGGCGAGAACATTGCGCGCGCGCGTGACCTGATCGGCCTCGGGCCAGATCGCGGTCGGCAACGCCGTCATGGCCACCGCGACGGACAGGCCGAGACACACCAGCAGCAGACCCGCGGGAGGGTAC
>JANNTF010000290.1:0-1680 GCA_031403455.1 Alphaproteobacteria bacterium
CCGAGCTCGTGCTGCGCGCGGCACAAGGATCGATGGCGACATGACGGACGAGCTGTTCACCAGGGATTGCAAGCTCACACCGTATTGGTGGGACCAGGTGCCGCGCCCGGCGCTCGCTGCCGTCGAGCTTCCCGCCACGGCCGATGTGCTGATCATCGGCTCGGGCTATACCGGGCTCAACGCGGCACTGCAGACCGCGCGCGGCGGCCGCCACACGGTCGTGCTCGACGCCGAGGATGCGGGCTGGGGCTGCAGCACACGCAATGGCGGCCAGATCTCGACCAGCATCAAGCCCGGCTTCGATGAGCTGGCGAAGCGTCACGGTCCCGACCGCGCGACGGCGCTGATCCGCGAGGGCCAAGCCTCGCTCGCCTGGATCGGCGCGTTCGTCGCGGCCGAGCAGATCGAGTGCGACTTCCGGATCGCCGGCCGGTTCCATGCCGCGCACAACCCGGCGCAATACGAGATGCTCGCGCGACGCGCGATGTCACAGCGCAAAGGTCTGGAAGTGCCGGTCGTGATGGTGCCGCGCGGCGAGCAGCGCGGCGAACTCGGCACGGATGCGTATTTCGGCGGCGCGGTCTACACGCAGCACGCCGCGCTCGATCCGGCCCGCTATCACCAGGGCCTGCTCGATCGCGTGCTTGCGGCCGGTGCGGTGGTGATCACGCGCTGCAAGGCGACGAACATCGCGGCCGAGGGCCAGGGGTTTCGCGTGACGACGCCGCGCGGAACCGTCCTCGCGCGCGATATCGTCGTGGCGACGAACGGCTATACCGGTCCGGTCACGAAATTTCTGCGCCGGCGCGTGATCCCGATCGGCAGCTACATCATCGCGACCGAGGAGTTGCCCGAGGCGCTGATGGCACGGCTGATGCCGAGGAACCGCATCGTCAGCGACACGCGCCGCGTCGTCTTCTATTACCGCGCGTCACCGGATCGCCGGCGCATCCTGTTCGGCGGCCGCGTCTCGCATGACGAGACCGATCCGCGCGTGAGCGGGCCGCTGCTGCATGCCGACATGGTCAAGATCTTCCCCGAACTCGCGGCCACGCGGATCAGCCATTCCTGGTGCGGCTTCGTCGCCTATACCTTCGACGAGCTCATGCATGTCGGCCGCCACGAAGGCATCCATTACGCGATGGGCTATTGCGGTTCCGGCGTCGGGATGGCGAGCTATCTCGGCATGCGCGTGGGCCAGCAGGTGCTCGGCCTCGCGGAGGGCCGCACCGCCTTCGACGGACTCGGTTTCCCGACGCGCCCCTTCTACACCGGCAATCCCTGGTTCCTCGCCCCATCGATCCTCTATTACCGCTGGCGCGACAGCCGCCCGGGCTGAGGAAGGAAAATCGATCCAGCGTCGAATTTGAGTTCGGCTGCGCGCAGTCGAACATTGCCCGACCGTCATCGGCTTGCCAGACTTCGCACGCGGATGAATCTGGCGAGTCGCAACTGGAGCGGCGCATATCCGCCACAGCCGGGGCGGTCGAGTGATGCAGCGTCAAGCAAAGCGTCGAGAGGAACGCAACGCGGCGGCCGCGCCAGCCGCCGTGCCGCTCACGCGCCAGGCATCCCTGCCTCTCGAGCCGATGCCATCGGCCGCGCCGTCGGCGCCGGGGGGCGGCGCGCAACCGAGCCAGCACGCCGCTGAAGCAGCGGAGAGCGACGCAGAAATCTGGT
>JANNTF010000291.1:0-3718 GCA_031403455.1 Alphaproteobacteria bacterium
GACGGCGACGCTCGAATTCCTCGCGGAGACGCTCGCCGGCCAGCCGGCGGCGAGTGACTGGGTCTATCTCAATAATTTCAGCCGGCCGCACCGGCCGCGGCCCTATCGCCTGCTGCCCGGCGTCGCGCGGCGATTCCGCGACCGGCTCGCGGCGCTCGTGCCGCGCCTGCGCGACGCCCTGCTGCAGGCCCTCTCGGCCGACGGATTCCAGGCCCCGATCCGGCAGCGCACCGAGCCGCTGCGCAAGGAAGTCCAGGCGCGCATCGAGGCACTGCGCAAGGCGGTGGCGCCGCACGGACTCGAGATCGTCAACAGCGAGCAAGGCACGGTCATCACGCGCGCGCCCGGCGCCGCGTCGACGCCGATCGCGCCGGAGATCGCGCAACGCCTCGCGACCGAGGCCGACGCGCTCAATCACTGGATGGTCGAGACCCAGGCCGAACTCAATCACTGGCGTGATGATCTCGCGCGCCAGCTCGCCGAGCAGACCGCCGGCGCGTTGCTCGACGAGGCGCTCGGCGAATTCCGCTCGAATCCGGGCCTCGCGCGCTGGCTCACCGAGATGCGCGTCGATCTGCTCGAGCGCGTCCCCGTCCTGATCGCCACGCCGAGCGAGCAGATGCCGGCGACGCTCGAGACGATGCAGCGCCGCTATGCCGTCAATGTCCTGGTCGATCACGGCGAGGAGAACGCGCCGCCGGTCGTCGTCGAGCCCAATCCGAGCTACGAGAATCTGTTCGGCCGCATCGACTACCGGCAGGAGCAGGGCACGCTCTCGACCGATTTCGCCGGGATCAGCGCCGGCGCCCTGCATCGCGCCAATGGCGGCGTGCTGGTGCTGCGCGCCGAGGCCGTGGCCGCGGACGCGGAGCTGTGGGCGTTTCTCAAGGGCGCCCTGCGCGACGGCGAGATCCGGATCGAGGAGCGCCATCGCGCCGGCGGCCCGCCGATCGCCAGCGCCTTGCGCCCCAAGCCGGTGCCGCTCGACGTCAAGGTCGTGCTGATCGGCCATCCGCGCTGGTACTATTTGTTCTTCGCGGTCGATCCCGATTTCATCACCCATTTCAAGGTGCGCGCCGAGATCGACGCCGATGTGCGCGCCACCCCGGCCGAGATCGCGACCTATGTCGGGCTGATCCGACGCATCGCGGCGCGCCATCGCGGCGTCACGCTCGACGTTGGCGCGATCGACTCGCTGCTCGGCATCGCGTCGCGCTGGGCCGATGATCGTAGCCGCCTCTCCGCACGCTTCGAGCTGATCGAGGATCTGATCACCGAGGCCGCCGCGCATGCGCGGCGCAACGGCACGGCGCATATCGACTCTGCCGCGATCGCCGAGGCGGTGACTCAACGCCGCCGGCGCAATGCGCGCATCGAGGATCGCATCCACGAATCGATCTCGTCAGGCCAGGTGCTGATCGACGTGACGGGCGCGGTGATCGGCCAGATCAACGCGCTGACCGTGCGCGAAGTGGGTGATCATAGTTTCGGCGCGCCGAGCCGCATCACAGCGCGCGCCTCGATGGGGCGGCGCGGCGTGATCAATGTCGAGCGCGACGTCGCGCTCGGCGGGCCGATCCAGCAGAAAGGCGCGATGGTCATCCAGGGCTGGCTGATGGGAAGCTTCGCGCGGCGCGTGCCGCTGTCGTTCAATTGTTCGGTGACGTTCGAGCAGAGCTATGGCGGCGTCGAAGGCGACAGCGCCTCGCTCGCCGAGCTGGTCGCCATCCTCTCGGACCTCGCCGATGTGCCGCTGCGTCAGGATCTCGCGATCACCGGCTCCGTCAATCAACGCGGTCAAGCCCAACCCATCGGCGGCGCGCGTCACAAGATCGAAGGCTTCTACCGGACCTGCCTCGATCGCGGCGACCTCACGGGCACGCAAGGCGTCGTGGTACCGCGCGCGAACGAACGCAATCTCGTGCTGCGCGCGGAAGTCGCCGCCGCCGTCGCGGCCGGGCGCTTTCATGTCTGGAGCGTCGAGACGATCGACGATGCGGTGGCGCTCTTCACCGGCCTCGAATCCGGCGTCGCGGATGCGCAAGGCGATTATCCGCCGGCGAGCGTGTACGGCCGCGTGGTGGCCGCCCTGTTGAGTTTCGATCGCCGCCTGACGCAGGCGCACGAGGTCTGAAATGCGATTCGCCAGCTACAACATCCAATACGGCACGGGTCGCGACGGACGGATCGATCTGCCGCGCATCGTCGCTTCGGTCGACGGCGCGGATGTGATCGCCATGCAGGAGGTCGAGCGCAACGCGGCGCGCACCGGCTTCGTCGATCAGGCTGCGGAGATCGCGCGTCTGCTGCCGCGCTATCACTGGGTGTTCGGGCCGGGCATGGATCTCGACGCCAGCCTCGTCGACGGCGATGGGCGCGTGACGATGCGCCGGCGGCAATTCGGCAATCTGCTGCTGTCGAAGACGCCGATCCTCGCTTCGCGCAACCATCTGCTGCCGAAATTCGCGACGCGCGTGCAGTTCTCGCTGCAGCGCTGCGCGATCGAGGGCATCGTGGCGAGTCCGCGCGGTCGGTGCTTGCGCGCCTACTCGGTCCATCTCTCGCATCTCGCCGACGGTGATCGTGCGCCGCAAGTGGACGCGCTGCTCGCGATCCATGCGCGCGCGCCGGCCGAGGGCGCGGGCTGGTGCGGCACGCGCGACGATGCCGGCTGGACCGACGGCAAGCCCGCGATCGAGATGCCGCGCGAGGCGGTGATCATGGGCGACTTCAACCTGACTTCGGACTCGCCGCTCTACGAACGCATCGTCGGGCCGCTGAGTCCGCAATACGGCCGCATGACCAATCCCGAGGGCTTCGTCGATACCTGGGTCAGCGCCGGGCAGCGCGAGGAGGCCGGCATCACCTGCCTCAGCGGCAGCCTCAACCGCGGCAACCGCATCGATTTCTGCTTCGCCAGCGCCGCCCTCGCCGGCGCCGTCAAGCGCGCCTGGATCGACGACGAAGCCGACGGCTCCGACCATCAACCGATCTTCGCGGAGCTGGATGTGTAGGCCAGCGGCTCTCGCAAGGAGAGTCTCACATCGTGGCGACCGAATAGGTGCGCTGATCAGGGCGGTCAGGAGCGACGCTTGCGCACCGTCTTCAGCTCGTCGCGCAATAGCTTCTCGAAATACGCGATCGTCCGCTTGAGGCCGGCTTCGAGCTGAATCTTCGGCTGCCAGCCCAGGGTCTTCTTGGCGAAGGCGATGTCCGGCTTGCGCTGCATCGGATCGTCCGCCGGCAGTTTTTTCTTGATCATCTTGGAGCTCGAGCCGGTCAGGTCGATCACCTTCTCGGCCAGCTCGCGGATCGTGAACTCGCCGGGATTGCCGAGATTCATCGGGCCGGTGATCGCGTCCGGCGTGTCCATCAGGCGCACGAAGCCATCGACGAGATCGTCCACGTAGCAGAAGGAGCGCGTCTGCTGGCCGTCGCCGTAGATCGTGATCGGCTCGCCCTTCAGCGCCTGCACCACGAAATTCGACACCACGCGCCCGTCATTGGGATGCATCCGCGGCCCGTAGGTGTTGAAGATCCGTGCGACCATGATGCGCAGCTTGTGCTGGCGGTGATAGTCGAAGAACAGCGTCTCGGCGCAGCGCTTGCCCTCGTCATAGCAGGCGCGCGGACCCGTGGGATTGACGTTGCCCCAGTAGCTCTCGGTCTGCGGATGCACGTGCGGGTCCCCGTAGACCTCGCTGGTGCTCGCCTGGAA
>JANNTF010000292.1:0-2399 GCA_031403455.1 Alphaproteobacteria bacterium
GTCGCGTGCAGGTCGTGCACCGAGATCGGGTCCTTCACCACGCGATACCCGAGCTCGTCCGTCAACGCGGCTTGCTCACTTCCGCCGAGGCATCGATCGGTCGCCTCGCGGACTCGCTGAATCGGATGAGCGCGCTGCGCAATCTGGCGAGCAATCCGGCCAATGCCGCTTCGCTCAATTCCTACCAGACGGAGTTCGCGGCGCTGGCGGTCGCGGTCCACGACGAGGTGAGCAACGGCGCCAGTTATCGCTTCGATGGCGCCAGCCAGAACCTGCTCGATGGGTCGCTGACCAGCCCGCTCACGACCACGATCAATTCCGGCGGCGCCAGCGTTTCGCTGCGCGCGCATGATCTCTCCGTCTTCCTCGATCAGATCGACACGGCCGCGGTGGATTTCGCTGCGGTCACTGCCGCAGGCGTAAGCGACGAGCTCACCGCGACCGCGACCGCCATTTCCCTAGCCGGCCCGATCCTGGGCGCGGTGCGCGACCAGTTGATCGAGGACCGGACCGCCGCCGCCACGGCCATCGGCCGCATCACGAACTTCACGGCCACGCTCGACACCACCGCTCTCGCCAAGGCCAGAACATCGCTCACCGACGCCGATTCGCGGGCTCAACAGATCGCCGCCAAGCTCACGGAATTGCGCAGCGTCGCCGCCTCTTCCGCCGCGCTGGACCCCGGCGACGATCGCAGCGCCTTGAACAGCACGGCGTCGACGCTGATCGCCGACATCAACGCGTTGATCGCAACGCCCGCCGCCGGCGCCGACAACCTGCTCGACGCGACGCAGCGCGACTACGCGCTGACCGGCGCAAAATCCCTGACCGTCATAGGACGCGGTTTCGACACATCGATCGCTACGCCGTTGGCGAGCGCCAGTGTGGCCGATGCCGCGTCGGCCAGCGCCCTCGTCGACCAGATCAACACGACCCTGATCCCGACCATCACGGCCGCACGCGAATCGTTCAGCGTCGACAAGGATGTCGCGACACAGGCGGCGACGATCTTCGATCCGCGCGGCAAGCTGGACGAAGCGGTGCGCACGCTCTCCACCGATCTGCCGGGCATCATTCAGCGCGCGGCCTCGAACGACGTCAATTTGCTGCGCACCGGTCAGGCCAGCGTGCTGGTGCAGCTGAAGGGCGCTGCGGGATCCATCACGGTCAACGCCCTGCCCGGCCTCGAAACGACGATCGCGATCAAGCTGGCGACCGCGCTCAGTCAGCTCCCGGGGAATCTCAACGGCGTCGGCGGCGCCTATGAGGCGCTGGCGGCGGCCACGACCGCGGCCAACGATGCGGCGCGCGAATTGCGCCGCGATCGACGCGGCGCCGAGACGGCGTTGCTCGATGCGAAACGGCGGCGCGCGCAGGCCCCGGCCGCGGACCCGGACACCACGCCCAAGCCGACCGAGTTCACCAAGCGCTTCGTCCAACGCTTCCTCGCCACACGCGATATCCAGGCGAGCACGACGGCGAATGGCCTGGCGGACACGCCGCGCGGCGCGCTTCTCGGCCTCTTTGCCTGACAACCGCGACCGCCGAGGACGTGGACGAGATCCAGCATGCGTCGTAAGACTCGTGGAGTTCGCAACTCCATGATTGGGTCGCCTCATGCCTCTCGCTTCGGCTGGCTGCTCTAAGACCGAGCTCGATACGCCTGCCTTGCTCGTCGATCTCGACGTGCTCGAGGGCAACATCGCCACTCTCGCCCGGCGCTGCCGCGAAGCGCGGATCAACTGGCGGCCGCACGTGAAGGGCATCAAGGTGCCGGCGATCGCGCTCAAGGCGATCGCCGCCGGCGCCTGCGGCGTCACGTGCGCGAAGCTCGGCGAGGCGGAGGTGATGGCGGCGGCGGGGATCGCGGACATCCTGATCGCCAATCAGATCGTCGGCCCGCGCAAGCTCGCGCGCCTCGCGCAGCTGCGACGCTCGACCGACGTCATCGTCGCTGCCGATGATCCGGCGAACGTCGTCGCCCTCGGCGCGGCGGCCAGCGCTGCAGGCGTGAAGCTGCGCGTGGTCGTCGAGGTGGATATCGGCATGCAGCGCGCCGGCGTCGCGCCCGGTTTGCCCGTCGTCACACTCGCACGGCAGATCGCCGGCACGGCCGGCTTGCAATTCGCCGGCGTGATGGGGTGGGAAGCACAGGCGGTGAACATCGCGGATCCGGCCGAAAAGCAGCGCGTGGTCGCGACGGCCCTGGCGCTGCTGGTCACGAGCGCGCGCGCCTGCGCCGACGCCGGCTTGGCCTGCAGCATCGTCAGCTGCGGCGGCACGGGCACGATCAAGTACAGCATGCACGAGCCGGGCATCACGGAGATCCAGGCCGGCGGCGGCATGCTCAGCGACATGCGCTATACCGGCCCGATGAATGCCGATCTGCCGCACGCGCT
>JANNTF010000293.1:0-10266 GCA_031403455.1 Alphaproteobacteria bacterium
TGCGCACGCGCTACCGCATCGACGACTTCCAGGAATCCTATTTCGTGATCGACGATCTGGACTCGCTGCTCGAACTCGCGCGCATCGATTTCGCGCCGCTCTATGATCGCGTCGCGTCCGATCCGGAACTCGAGCCCGGCGTGGTGCTGCCCGAGGACTCGCTGCTCACGCGCGGCACCGGCCGCTACCACGCGCAACGGCGGCGGCCGGCGGGCTGAGATGCCGGATCATCGCTTGCGTCGCCCTCGGTCATGAGTTTCCGTGCCGGATCACCACCGGCGCAAGCGAGAGGGAACGCAGCATGAGCAAGATCGGTTTCATCGGACTGGGGGCGATGGGTCGCCCGATCGCACGCAACATCCTGAAGGCGGGGCACGCGCTCACGGTGTGCGATATCGACCAATCCGTGATCGCGGAGTTCGTCAATGCGGGCGCCAGGACGGCGGCGACACCTGCCGCCGTCGCCGCCATGAGCGACATCGTCTTCACCATGGTGCCCGATGCGCCGGATTCCGAGAAAGTGGCGCTGGGCGCCGGCGGCGTGATCGAGGGCATCAAGCCGGGCGCGCTCTATATCGAGATGAGCACGATCGATCCCGGCACGATCGTGAAGATCGGCGCCGCGTTGGCCGCCAAGCAGGCGCGCATGATCGACTGCCCGGTCGGCCGCACGACGAAGCATGCCGAGGACGGCAAGCTGGTGCTGATGATCGGCGGCGAGGCAGCGGACATCGCCGAGGCGCAGCCGATCTTCGACAAGCTGGCCGACACCTTCATCCATTGCGGCAAGCTCGGTACCGGCGTCGCGACCAAGGTGGTGAATAATTTTCTCGCGCTGTCCTGCGCGGCGGCGTCGTCGGAGGCGCTGACGCTGGGCGTCACAGCGGGGCTGACCGTCGAGCACATGCTCAACGTCTTCCGCTCGACGATGGCGGCGAACAACCAGGCGCTGATCGTGCTGCCGCAATTCGCGCTCGCGGGCAAGACGGCGCCGGGCTTCCCGCTGCAGCACGCGCATAAGGACGTACGGCTCGCGCTCGACATGGCGCGCAAGGCCAAGCTCAAGGCGCGCGTCGGCAACGCCGCCTACGACATGCTGAGCGAGGCGCGGCGTCTCGGCCACGACAAGGACGACGCCTCGACGATCATTGCCGTCAGCGAGGCGGAGGCCGGGATCCTGGTGCGGTTGAAGCCGTAAGCTTCACGCCTTCACCGCGCCGCCGACGAGACCCTTCACGAGGTATTTCCGGATCAGCACCGTGAACACCACGATCGGCGCCATCACGAGGATCGAACCCGAGGAAACGAGTCCCCAATCGGCGCCTTCATAGGCGAGGAAGCCGACGATCGCGACCGGCAAGGTACGCGCCTCGCGGCTGGTCAGGACCAGCGCCATCAGGAACTCGTTCCACGCCATGATGAAGGTGAGGATCGCGGTCGCGGTCAGTCCGGGCGCGGCGACCGGCAGGATCACGCGCAGGAAGATCTGCCACGGGCCGGCGCCATCGATGCGCGCCGCCTCGTCGAGTTCGCGCGGCACGTCGTTGAAGAAGCTCCACAGCGACCACATCACCAGCGGGATGTTGAGATTGGCGTAGGCGATGATCAGCACCCACCAGGTGTCGTTGACGCCGAGCAGCCGCGCGCCGAGGAAATACGGGATGATGAACACCGTCGGCGGCACGATGCGCACGAACAGCGAGTAGGCGAGCGCCACTTCCCGAAATCGCCGCCAGCGCGAGCGCGAGACGACGTAGGCCGCCGGCGCGCCGATCGCGAGCGAAACCACGACCGTGCCGATCGCGACGACCACGCTGTTGACGAGGTAGTGGAGGAAGGTGCCGTCGGCGAGCAGGCGTTGGAAATTGTCGAGGGTTGGCAGGAACACGAAGACCTGGGTGCGGTCGAAGGCCTGCACCTGCGTCTTCAGCGACAGCAGCACGATCCAGAACAACGGCACCAGCACGAGCGCCAGCGCGGCGAGGATCGTGAGCGTGATCGCCACGCCCGGCAGCGTCCGGCGAACGACCATGGAATTCAGCCTGCCGTATGCGGACGCACGAGGGAGCGATAGAGCGGCGCGCAGATCACCGCCATCACGAGCAGGATCGCAACCAGCAGGGCCGCGGAGTAGCCGAGATCGAAATACCGGAAGCCGACCAGATAGGCGTAGAAATCCATGTTCTCGGTCGCATTACCCGGGCCACCGCCGGTGATCGTGAAGATCACGGGGAAGACTTTCGTGCTCTCGATGATCCGAAACAGCAGCACGACGAGAATGGTCGGCATGAGCATCGGCAGCGTCACGTAGCGCAGATTCTGCATCGCGCTCGCGCCATCGACATGCGCGGCGTCGAACACGTCCTGGGGCAACGACTCGAGTCCGGCGAGCAGCAGCAGCACGACGAACGGCGTCCACTCCCAGGTCAGGGTCAGAATCAGCGCGTCCATCGCGCCCTCGGCCGTATCGAGGAAGGCCGGCGCCTTCAGTCCGACCAGCGACATGAAGTAATCGAGACCGCCGAAATCGGGCAGCAGGAACGCCTTCCACAACACGCCCACGACGACTGGCGGCAGCACCATCGGCAGGATGAACAGCGAGCGCGTCCAGCGCAGCCGATCGATCGCCGCGTGGAGCAGCAGCGCCAGCGCCAGTCCGATCAGCATCTGCAGCGCCGTCGGCACGATGATGTAGATCAGGCTGTGACCGACCGCCGCCCACCAGCGCGCATCGTCGGCGAGCCGCAGATACTGGTCGATCCCGGCCCAGTTCCAGCGCGTGAGCCGGTTGAGCTTGAGATCGGTGAAGCTCACGCCGATCGCGAAGACGAGCGGGACTAGCGTGAGCAGCAGCAATGCGCCCACCAACGGCGCCACCATCGCCGTCTGGCTCAGCCGATCCCGGGCTAGGTGATCCATGCGCCGCGGCGCCAGCTCAGCGGTAGTAACCGGCCTGTTTGAGAATGCGGTCGACCTCGCCGTCGGCCTGCTTCATCGCATCCACGGCGCTCTGCCGCCCGATCGTCACCCGGCTGATGGCGCTGGAGATCGTGTCCCCGACCTCGCCCCATTCGGGAATCGGCGGCGTGTAGACCGGCGAGCGCTCCTCCAGCATCTGGCGCACGACGGGCAGATATTGGCCCTCGGCGAGATTGTTCTTCTGCTGATAGCGCGTGTCCGCGACCGTGCTGCGCCGCGGCGACGCGACATAGGGCGTGCGCAAAGCGAGCTCGAGCAGCACGCTCTGGCTGGTCGCCCATTTGATGAATTCCCACGCCGCTGGCTTGTTGCGCGCGTTCTTCGCCATGCCGATGCCGTGCTCGGCGAAGGCGGGAAAGCGGCCAGCCGGCCCGCGCGGCACCGGCGCGATGCTGGTCTTGCCGAAAGCCTGCGACTTGTCCTGGCTCAGAAAGAGATTCGCGAGCGGATGGCCGTCCATCACCATCGCGACGCGGCCCTGCTGCATCGCCACGATCACTTCCTCATGGGTTGCGTTGACCATGCCGGAGAAGCCGTATTGCCGCACCATGGTCGCCCACATCTCCACGGCGCGGATCGTCGCCGGGTCGCTGAGCGCGGGGCGCATGTCCTTCGGGAAGTCGCGAAAGAATTTCCCGCCCTGCGCGTAGAGCAGGATCGGGAAGGGCCAGAGATTCGCCTCGACGCCGGCGGCGCCGCGCAACCCAACCGGCGCCACATCGGGCACTTTCTCCTTCAGGATCTTGCAGAACTCGAGCATCTCCTCGAAATTCTCCGGCGCCCTGGTCAGGCCGGCGCGCTCGAAGATGTCGCGGCGCCAGTAGAGCAGGATGGTGGCCGAGAAGATGGGGAGGTCATAACGCTTGCCGTCCGACACGCCCTGCGCCGTCGAGATCGGGAAGAAATCATCGAAGGCATAGGCCGGCGGCGTCAGATTGGCGTCCTTCAGAAACCCATCCAGCGGCGCCAGCCAATCCGATTTGTGATAGGCCGGCCGATTGAACGGCGGGATCTGATAGACGTCGTAGGCGCTCGAACCCGTCGAGAGTTCGAGCTGCTGCTTCTGCAGATTGTCGAGCGTGCCGAGCAACTCGAAATTGACTCGGATCCCCGTCGCCTCCTGGAACGCCGGCACCAGGGTGCGCAGGCCGGTGCTGAAGAGATAATTGAGGCTGATGAAGTTGAGGGTCGTGCCCTTGTACGGCTGCCCGGCGCGCAGAACCTCGGCGCCTGCAACGCCAGTCTGCGCATGCGCGGTCGTACCCTGCGCCAGCAGCACCGATGTGCCCGCCGCGCTCAACATGCCACGTCTCGAAAATCCCATGGTCTCCTCCTCGAATCCTGGCTTCGCCCGCCGCTGCGGAACGCACTGATATGACTGAACCACTATCGGTGCCGGGCGGCAAAGTCTAATTGCGCGGGATTGCAGTCGTACAGCGTTGCCGCTAAGCCACGCTGCTTCAGGGGCACAGGCCGGGCGCGAACGTGGCGAGACTCGCAAGACACGACAAAGCGCGCATGGTCGCGCTGCGCGCCGCCCGCGCGCGGCTCGGCCGCTTCGGGCTCATCGCGCTCGGCGTCGTCCTCGCGGCGCTCGTCGTCTTGCAACTCCGCCTGCCTGAGTTCGCGGAGACGCCGCGCAATGCGGTGTTCGATTTCCTGCAGCGATCGGTGCCCTTGGTGCAACAGCCGGGACCCGGCGTGGTGGTGATCGCGATCGACGACGAATCGATCGCACGCATCGGCCAATGGCCATGGCCGCGCGACATTCTCGCCCGGCTGATCGAGGGCAGCGACGCGGCCATCGTCGGAATCGTCCCGGTCCTCGCGGATCCCGACCGCAACGCGCGCGGCGGCGCGGCCGGGCGCGACGTGATGCTCGGCGCCACGATGCTGCATCATCGCGTGGTGCTGGCCAGCGCCATCACCTCGATACCGCTCGCACCGACGATTGCGCCGCCGCCCCTCGCGAGCCGGACCTTGATGCGCGAGATCGGTGAGCCCATCCGGCCTTTTCTCACGCCTCATCCTGACATGCTCGAGCCGGTGCCCATGCTGGCGCAGGCGGCGGCGGGAGTCGGGATCGGCGGGATCACGCTGTCGCGCGACGGCATCGCGCGACGTGTCGTCGGGATCGCGCGCAGCGGCGACACGCTGACGCCGGGCTTCGCCGTCGAGATGCTGCGAGTCATCGCGCGGGCCTCGGACCTCATCCTGCATACCGGACCGACCGGCCCGCAGACCGTTTCGCTGTCCGGACGACGCGTGCCCATCGATGCGACCGGCCATGTCTGGGTCCGGTTCGCGGCGCCCGGAATCGTGCCGCTGGTGCCCGCCTGGGAGATCCTCGAGAAGCCGCATGGCGTCGCCATGACGAAGGGACGCATCGCGATCATCGGGACGACGGCAATCGGCCTGGGCGATTCGATTCCAACGCCGCTGGGACAACCACTCTCGGCGACCGAGCTGCAGGCTCACGCGATCGCGGCGCTGGTCGCCGGCGCCGCGATCGCCCGGCCGGCCGAGCTGCGCATCGTCGAACTCGCGCTGACGCTCGGCAGCGGGCTCATTGTCCTTCTGGCAGCGTGCAATCGGCGCGGCGGCTGGCTCATCGCGTCCCTGCCGCTGCTGGTGCTGCCGCTGCTCGCCGCCGCCTGGTTCCTCTTCGTGACCTATGGCGTGCTGGTCGACTCGGTCTCCGCGGCGACGGCGACGACGCTGCTGTGGAGCGCGGCGATCGGCCAGCGCCTGCTGGTCGAGGGTCGCGCGTTACGCAGCCGCGAACGCGAACTCGAGGCCGCCCTGGTGAAGACCGCCACCGCCGAGCGCGCCAAGTCGGAGTTTCTCGCCAATACCAGTCACGAACTTCGTACACCGCTGACGGCCATCATCGGCTTTTCCGAGATGATCAATGGCGCACTCCTCGGAAAACTCAGCCCTCCGATCTACGGCGAATACATCGCGCACATCCACCACAGCGCACGCCACCTCCTCACGCTCGTCGACGACATGCTGGAGATGTCGGTCGTCGATCTGAAGCAGCTCCGGCTCCAGGAGGAAGAGACGGATGTGATGGCGACGGCGCAGAACTGCCTCGCCGTGATCGATCATCGCGCCACCGCCAAGCGGATCACGATTACGTTTCAGGCGCCGCCGCTTCTGCCGCGGCTGCGCGCCGACCCGAAGATGCTGCGGCAGATGATTCTCAGCCTGTTGAGCAACGCCGTGAAATTCTCGCCCGAAGCGACGCGTGTCGAGTTCGCGGTCGCGGTCTCCGAACACGGCTTCGTCCTGGCCGTGCGCGACGAGGGGCCGGGCATGTCGACGCAAGACGTCGTGCACGCGCTGGAACCGTTTCGTACACTCGGCAGTGCTGAGATCGCCAGCGTCGAGGGCATTGGCCTCGGCCTCTCCCTGACCCGCGCGATGATCGAGCTCCACGGTGGCGAGATCGAGATCGCCAGCGAAAAGCAAGCCGGCACCGAAATCAGACTCTTCTTCCCGCCCGACCGCACGGTGACGCCGCCGCCGACAGGCGAGTCGCGATCTCCATGAGCCGCCGGATCGGCGCAGCTCCCCGATCATCCGGTCATCGCGCGCCGCGGATCGCTTGCCACACGCGCTCACGCGTCGCCGGCATCACGATGTCCTTGATGCCGAGTTCGGCGAGGGCGTCGACCACGGCATTCATCACGGCCGGCATCGCGCCGGCGCAACCCGCTTCGCCGCAGCCTTTGACGCCCAGCGCATTGGTCGTCGCCGGCACGGGATGGCTGACGAAGCCGATCGATGGCGTATCGGCGGCACGCGGCACGGCATAATCCATGTAGGAGCCGGCGATCGGCTGCCCCGCTTCGTCATAGACGGTCTGCTCGAACAGGATCTGACCGAGGCCCTGCACCACGCCGCCATGCACCTGCCCCTCCACGGTGAGGGGATTGACGACCACGCCGAAATCATTGACCGAGGAGTAGCGGACGATCTCGACCACGCCCGTCTCCGGCTCGATCTCGACTTCGCAGACATGGGCGCCATTGGGAAACGCCGAGGGCACGGCGCCGTCGAGATGGGTCACGTCGAGCGTCGCGGGCACGCCTGCCGGCAGCTTCATGCCACCGCGCAGCTTGGCGGCGAGGTCGAGCAACCCGACCGCGCTATCCGTGCCCACCACACGAAACTGTCCGCGAACGAACTCGATGTCCGCGACCGACGCCTCGAGCGCCACCGAGGCGATCTGCTTGCCGGCCTCGATCACCTTGTCGGCCGCGCCGACGATGGCGGAGCCGCTCATCATCATCGAGCGTGAGCCGCCGGTGCCGCCACCGTGGATCAGCTCGTCGCTGTCGCCCTGCAGCAGGCGGATGCGCTCGAAGGGCAAGCCGAGCCGCGACGCCAGGACCTGCGCGAAGGGCGAGGCATGGCCTTGGCCGTAATCGAGCGTGCCGGTGATCAGCGTGACGCTGCCATCGGCCTCGAAGCGCACGCCGCCCAGCTCCTTCACCGAGGCGGCCGTGACTTCGAGATATTGCGCGAGGCCGCGGCCGCGCAGCTTGCCCCGCGCGCGCGACTCCGCCTTGCGCGTCGCGAAGCCGTGCCAATCGGCGACCGCAACCACCTGGTCGAGCAGAGCCGAGAACGCGCCGCTGTCGTAGCTCATGTCGTTGGGCGCGGCGTAGGGGAACTGGTCGGGCCGGATGTGGTTGCGCCGCCGCAGTTCGATCGGATCGATCTTCATCTCCGTGGCCGCCGCGTCGACCAGCCGCTCCATGATGTAATTGCCCTCGGGCCGACCGGCGCCGCGATAGGCGCCGATCGCCGAGGTGTTGGTGATCGCGCAGCGCGTCGCGACTTCGATCAACGGCGTGCGATAGACGCCGATGGCGTTCTTCACGATGCCGATGCCGGGAATCATCGGCGCGTAGCTCGACAGATAGGCGCCGAGATTGCCGATCGCGGTGACGCGCAGCGCCAGGAAATTCCCCTGCGCGTCGAGCGCCAGCTCGCCGACCACTTCGTGATCGCGGCCGGCCTGATCCGAGAGGAAACTCTGCGAGCGCTCCTCCGTCCATTTGACCGGCCGGCCAAGCGCGCGGGCCGCGTGCAGCAGGCTGATGTATTCGGGATAGACCGCGGCCTTCATGCCGAACGAACCACCGACGCTGCCGGAGATCACGCGCAGCTTTTCCGGCGGCACCTTCATGATCTCGGCCAGATTGCCGCGCATGCCGAACACGCCCTGGCAGCCGATATGCACGGTCCAGCGCTCGCTCGCCTTGTCGTAGCCGATCACCGCCGAACGCGGCTCCATCGCGCTGACGATCACGCGGCTGATCACCAGCTCGCGCCGCGTCACATGCGCGGCGCGCTTGAACGCTTCGGCGACCTTGGCGGTGTCGCCATAATGGTAGTCGAACTGCAGATTGCCCGGCACATCGGCGAAGATCTCCGGCGCGCCGGCGGCCAGCGCGGCGCGCGCCGACGTGACCGCGGGCAGGGTCGCGACATCGAGTTCGATCGCCTCGGCCGCGTCGCGCGCCTGGTCGCGCGTCTCGGCGACGACGATGGCGACCGGATCGCCGACGAAGCGCACCTTGTCGCCGCTCAGCGCCGGGCGCGCGGGCAGGCGCATCGGCGTGCCGTCGCGGTTGGTGCCGACGGGCTGGCATTTGATCGTGCCGTAGTCGAAGGGCTCGAGTTCCTTGGCGGTCCACACCGCCAGCACGCCGGGCATCGCGCGCGCGGCCACGACGTCGAGCTTGCGGATCGTGCCATGCGCATGCGGGCTGCGCAGGATCCAGGCATGGGCCTGGCCCGCCAGATTGACATCGTCGGTGTACTGGCCACGCCCACGCAGAAGCTTGGGATCTTCGCTGCGCGGCACGGGCTGCCCGATTGCGAATTTCGCGAATTCCAGGGAACTGGCTGCATCGACAGGCGCCATGGCATCGACCTCGTGTTTGGGGATTCGAGGCCGATGTTGCCGCGAGCCGGGCAGCGGCTCAACCACACAACACGCATGCCCCGACGGAGAAAATTCCCGATACTCGGGCTTGTCAACGCCACGGGGGGACACATGACGACCAGCCTGAAGACGCTCAAGATCCGATCCATTCGCTCGGTGCCGCTGTTCGGCGAGAGTCCCAAGGGCGGCTGGTCGGCGGAGATCAAGCCCGAGGATTCGATCCATGCGCTGATCGCCGTGCACACCGAGGAGGGCGTGACGGGTTTCGGCAGCGTCTTCACCGATGCGCGGCTGGTGGCGGCCGGGCTCAAAGTGCTCGAGCCCTTGTTCCTCGGCGAGAATGCGCTCGAGCCCGCCCGCGTGTCGGAGAAGCTGCACCAGAACAGCTTCTGGATGGGCCGCGGCGGCACGCTCACCCATGTCATCAGCGGCATCGACATCGCGCTATGGGACATCCTCGGCAAAGTCACGGGGATGTCGGTCGGGCGCCTCGTCGGCGGACGCCATCGCGAGCGCGTGCAGCCCTATTGCTCGCTGCTGATGGAGGAGCCGGCGCGCATGCACGCGGTGATCGCCGAGTATCGCGCCAAGGGCTTCACCGCGTTCAAGATCGGCTGGGGGCCGTTCGGACGCGCGCTCGACGCCAAGCTCGACGAGGCGATCGTGCGCGCGGCGCGCGCGGCGGCGGGCGACGCTGCGCGGCTGTTCGTCGACGCCGGCGCCAGCGACGCCTATTGGCCGCATGGCCTCAAATGGGCGCTGCGCACCGCCGACATGCTGGACGATTACGATGTCGGCTGGTTCGAGGAGGCGCTCAAACCCGACGCGATCGAGGATTTCATCGAGCTGCGCCGCCAGAGCCCTGTCCCGATCGCCGGCGGCGAAGTGCTCACGCGGCGGCAGGCCTTCCTGCCCTGGCTGATGCGCGGCGCCTTCGACATCGTGCAGCCCGACGTGACCAAAGTCGGCGGCATCTCCGAGCAGCGCCGCTTCGCCTGGCTCGCCGAGGAGTTCGGCGTGAAATATGTCGGCCATGGCTGGAACACCGCACTCGGCGTCGCCGCCGATCTGCAGCTCGCCACCGCGCTGCCCAATGTCGATCTCGTCGAGTTCATCGGCGGCAGCCCCTATGTCGACGGCATCACGACAGCGCCGTTCAAGCTCGACGCCGAGGGCTGGCTGGAAATCCCCGACGCGCCAGGTCTCGGCGTGGAAATCGACCGTCACAAACTCGCGCGCTACACGGACGACGCGGATGCCTTATTCATGTGAGCGCGCCCCTTCATCAAGTCGCCCCTCCTCGACTCGAGGAGGGGCAGCGCGGC